>JAHECM010000247.1 GCA_024641725.1 Limnohabitans sp.
GACAGCAACCTGGCTTTGCTGGACTGGACCGAGGCCTACCTGAACGACCTGGGCATCCAGTGCAGCCGCACCTACGACGACAGCGGCCAAAAGGCCAACCTGTGGGCCACTTTGCCCGCGCACGACGGCGAAACCAAGGTGGGCGGCATCGTGCTGTCCGGTCACACCGACGTGGTGCCCGTGGACGGCCAACCCTGGGAGACCGACCCGTTCAAAGTCACGGTGATGGGCGACAAGATGTATGGCCGGGGCGTGACCGACATGAAGAGCTTTGGTGCCACTGCCTTGATGATGGTGCCCGAATTGCTGAAACGAAAACTCAAACGCCCGGTGCACCTGGCCTTCAGCTACGACGAAGAAGTGGGCTGCATCGGTGTGCGCCGCATGATCGCCGACATGGTGGCGCAAGGCTTCAAGCCTGCGGGCTGCATCGTGGGCGAGCCCACCGGCATGCAGGTGGTGATCGCGCACAAAGGCAAGCACGCCTACAAAACCACGGTGCACGGCTTTGAGGCGCACTCCTCACTCACGCCGCTGGGCGTGAACGCGGTAGAGATCGCCTGCGAGTTCGTGGCCCACCTCAAGACCCTGCACCGCGAGTTGGTGGCCAACGGCCCCTTCGACCCGATCTACGACGTGCCGCACACCACCGTGCACACGGGCGTGATCGCCGGCGGCACGGCGCTCAACATCATCCCCCGCCAGTGCGAGGTGACCTGGGAGATCCGCCACCACCACATGAACCGCCCCGAAGACCTGTTTGCCAAGGCCCAAACCTTTGCCGACAGCTTGGTACCCGCCATGCAGGCAGTGGCACCGGGCACAGGCATCACGCACGAGCTCAAATCGGTGCTGCCCGGCTTTGCAACCCAGGCCGACAGCGCCATTGCACAGCTGTGCTTTCACTGCGCAGACGTCGACCCCCAAAGCGGCGCAGGCAAAGTGTCTTTCGGCACGGAAGCTGCTTTGTTCCACCAAGCCGGTGTGCCCACCATCGTGTGTGGGCCGGGCCACATCGCCCAAGCGCACCAACCCAACGAGTGGGTGACGCTGGAGCAGCTCGCTGGGTGCGAGCGCTTCATGCGCCGCCTGGCCGACCAACTGTGTATGAACTGAAACGCCAAGGAATTGAACATGATGCACCGCCGTGAACTGATCACCGCCAGCTTGGGCGCCGCCCTGCTGTCCGCCTTTGAACTGGCGCAAGCCCAGTCGTCCAAAACGGTGCGCATCGTCGTGCCCTTTGCCGCAGGCGGGGTGCAAGACATCCTGGCCCGAGCGCTGTCCAACGAACTGGCCAGCGCCCTGGGGCAGACCGTGATCGTTGAGAACAAGGCCGGGGCTGGCGGTACCATCGGCACCGGTTTTGTGGCCCGCGCCGAAGCCGACGGCACGGTGATGGTGGCCGCAGCCGTGAGCCACAACATCGCAGGCTCGCTCTACAACAAGCTCAGCTACGACCCGCAAAAAGACTTCACGCCTTACGCGCACATTGGCCACGCCAGCTACGTGATGATGGTTCACCCGGACGTGCCCGCCAAAACGGCGGCCGAGTTCATCCGCTACGCCAAGGCCAACCCCGGCAAGATGAACTACGCCTCAGCCGGTGTGGGCAGTGCCACCCACTTGGCCATGGCCTACTTTTGCGGGCTGTCCAACATCGACATGGTGCATGTGCCGCTCAAGGCCACGGGCGAGGCGATCAACGAAGTCATCTCGGGCCGCGCCCAAGCGGTGATTGCCGCCAGCATTGGCGCGCTGGCCTTTGCCAAGGACAGCCGCCTGCGCTTGTTGGGCGTGACCTCGCCCAAGCGCAGCAAATACCTGCCCGAGCTGCCCCCGCTGGCCGACAGCGGCCTGCCCGGCTACCAATTCGATTCGTGGTTCGGTTTTGTGGGACCGGCGGGCACGCCCGCCGCACAAGCCGAACGGGTCAACGCGGCAATGGGCAAACTGCTCAAGGACCCAGCCATTTTGGAGCGCCTGGACAAGCAAGGCATCGAGCCCCAAGCCATGAGTAACGCCGACTTTGCCAAACTCCTGGCCGCCGACTACGTGCGCATGGCGGCGGTGGTCAAGGCGGCGGGCACCAAGCTGGATTGAAGGACAAGCCATGACCGAAACCCAACCCGCGCCCCAACTCGAACATGTCTGTGACATCGCCGTCACCATTGCAGCACCCGTGGAGGTGGGCCAGACCGTGGCGGGCTTGCGCCGGATGATCCCGATCACCGGCGGCGTCGTGCAAGGCCCGGTGCTCAACGGCAAAGTGCTGGCTGGCGGCGCTGACTTTCAGCTGATATTGGCGGACGGCACCCAGGCGCATTTGGACGCGCGCTATGTGATTGAACTCGACGATGGCACCCGGGTGTTTGTGCAAAACACCGCACTGCGTGTCGCCTCGCTGGAGAACTCGCAACGCATCATGCGTGGCGAGCCGGTCAACCCCGCTGACATTTACTTCCGCTGCCAACCCCAGCTCGAAGCCCCAGGCCCCACTTGGGCCTGGCTCAGCGAAAGCCAATTCATCGGCTCAGGGCGGCGCGCACCGGACGGGGTGTTTCTGAGTTTTTACCGGGTGCTCTGACTTTTTGAGGTGGCCACAAAGAACGCGCTGACGCCGTTCAAATCTGCCAAGTCTTGCGCGAACTTTTGCCTCAGAGGGCTTGTTGCGCCTGCAAGGCGGCTTGCACGGCGGCCGCGCCCGCCGCCTCGTCCACGTCAATCTCCATGCGCAGCATCAAGGCCCCCAGCGTCTTGCCCAGGTTGTCGCTGCGCAGGCTGGAGGCTGCGCCCCCGCCCAGGGCATCGTTGAGCACCCATTTGATGGCCAGGATGCGCGGCAACTCGTAACGCTCGACCGCCTCAGCGCCGGGCTGCGCCATCAGGTGGGCAAAGTGGGCGGCCACGCGTTCAGGCGTGAGGTGCTGCTGCAGCAAGGCGTAACCCAAAGGCTCCCAGGCGAACAAGCCGATATCGGCGCGGTTGGCTTTGTCGCCGCTGCGGGCGTGTGCGATGTGCACCAAACGCAGTTTCATGCCACCTCCTGCACATCGACCACGATGTGGGGCTCGATCGCCTCGCGCCGGACCAGCGCGGGCCACAAACCCAGCAACTGGCTGGCCGGCTCAATGCCGTGAAAGCCCCCCATATACGGCGGCCCCGACAGCGCCAGCCACGGAAACAGGCGTCCAAAACCATCGGCCACCCGTTTGTCGGCCGTGCGCACCGACATGCGCAGCCAAATTTCGTTGACCTCGTCCTCGCTGGCGGGGGTGTGGGCGTGTGGGCCCAAGAACACGTTGTGCCCCAAAAACTCCACACAGACCTCCTCATGCGGCATGTGTTTGTCACGCAACTGCTGCTGCACGTTGTCGGCCACAGCGCGGGCTTTGCTCAGCGCGTCGGGCCAACTGAAGCCGACCACGGCGTGACCCATCCAACCGTTTTGGTAACCGGCCACGAGCTTGAGTTGGTCGGGCGCAGGGTGGCCTTTGGCCCCCACCACCTCAACCCGGTCTGGCCCGGCATCGCGCAGTTCCAGCTCGCCCATGTCCAGCACCACATCGGGGGTCACATAGCGGTGGGGGTTGTGCACCTCGTACAGCAGTTGCTGGCGCACGGTGTGAAAGTGGATGCGTCCGCCCGTGCCCGGGGCCTTGGTGATGAACAGCCGACCGTCTTGGCGGACCTCGGCGATGGGGTAGCCAATATGGGCCAAATCGGGCATGCGCTGCCAAGCCCCTGCGCAGCCGAAATTGCCGCCCGCACCCTGCCCCGAACATTCGAGCAGATGCCCAGCCACCGTGCCCTGGGCCAGCTTGTCCAGCTCGTGCGCCTGCCAATCAAACTCGTGCAGCATGGGGCCCAAGAACAAAGCGGCATCGGCCACGCGGCCGGTGATGACGATGTCCGCGCCCTGCGACAGCGCCTGCGCAATCGGTCGCGCACCCACATACACGTTGGCAAACACCAGCCGCTCGCGCACCGTGTCGATGGCTTGGCCGTTGTCCATGTGGGCCAGACGCTCGCCCGACTGCTGCAAGGCGTCGATGCGGTCCAGCACCGCGTCGCCCGTCACCAC
>JAHECM010000252.1 GCA_024641725.1 Limnohabitans sp.
CAAACCGCCCAGCACCACGATGGAGCCGTCCTCCACCAGCACGCTCGACTCGATGGAGCGCTTGTTGGTGATCAGGCCGTTTTTGGAGTCCACCGATTTGGGGTCCACATTGCTGACCTCTTGGTAGATCTGCAACTTGACGGTGCCGCTCTCGCTGATCTGGGGCTTGACCTTGAGCGTCAGGCCCACGTCTTTGCGCTCCACGGTGGTGAAGGGGTTGGTCGAGCCGGTGGTGGGGGCGGCGTAAGAGCCGGTCACCAAGGGCACGTTTTGGCCAATCACGATCTTGGCTTCTTCGTTGTCGAGCGTCAGCAAATTGGGCGTGGACAGCACATTGGCGTCGCCGTTGGACTGCAAAAACCGGGCGAGTGCGCCCAGAGCCAAAGCCCCGTTGCGCTGCTGGCCCAATGCCACGTTCAGCCCGGTGGAGGCGGTGCTGAAATTGCCCGAAGCGGCCCCAGCGGCCAAGGCCAGCAAATTGCTGCCGCCGACAGAAAAGTTGGTGCCCAGCACGCCCACAGAGTTGCTGCCGGTGCCGGTGCCGCTCATCCACTGCACGCCAAACTCGGCGGCCTTGTCGGCGCTGACTTCGGCGATCAGGCTTTCCACAAACACCTGGGCGCGGCGCTGGTCGAGCTTGTCAATGACTTCGCGCAATTGGCGGTATTGCGGCTCGGGCGCGCTGATGATGAGCGCGTTGGTGGCCGGGTCGGCCTGGATTTGCCCGCCCGTGGACGGCTGGGCTGAAGCGGCCACGCCAGCGTTGGCCGCGTTGCCAGCGTTTGGGGGCGATGCGGGCCCATTGCCCAGTGTGCTGCCGGTGGCGTTGGCATTGGCGTTGGTGCCCAAGGACGACAGCGCCGCCCGCAGCGTGATGGCCAGTTTGGTGGCGTCTGCGTTTTTCAGATACACCACATGGATGTTGCCGCTGGCCGCCCCTGCGCCGGTGGCGCTGGGCTGGTCCAGCTGCTCGACCAAAGCGCGCACCAGCGCCATGCGCGCCGCGTTGGCCGCCCGCACGATCAAGCCATTGGTGCGGGCCTCGGCCAGCACGGTGGTCTTGAAGCCGCTGTCGGACGTGCTCTGTGGCGCAGCGCCCACGGCGGCGGCGCCCGAGTCGATCAGGCGCTGCACCATGGGGGCCATGTCGCTGGCAATGCCGTGCTTGAGCCGAATCACCTCCACCCCGGTGGCGTTGGCCACATCGAGTGCGGCCACGATGCGCGCCAGGCGCTGCAAGTTGTCGGCGTAGTCGGTGATGACCAGCGCGTTGGTGCCGGGCGTCACGTTGATGGTGTTGTTGGGGCTGATGAGTGGGCGCAGCACCGGCACCAAGTTGCTGGCCGACTCGTGGTTGAGCCTGAAGATCTGCGTCACGATTTGTCCGCCCGCCGACGACACGGCGCCGGCTGAGACCGGGCCGCTTTGCAGTTTGGCTTCGGCCTCGGGCACCACGGTGTACAGGCCGCCCGCGTCCACCAAGGCAAAGCCCTGCGTGCGCAGCTGCGCCGCAAACAGGCGCAGCGCCTGCGCGGGTGGCACGGCCACAGTGCTCGACAAATTCATGCTGCCTTTGACGCGGGGGTCCACCACCACGTTGTGGCCCGACAAAGTGGCCACGGTGCGGGCCACCGCCTCGATCTCGGCGTTGACAAAGTTCAGCACCACCGGCTCACCAGCGCGCACGCTGGTTTTGCCATCGGCCGTGGTTTGCGCCAAAGCGCTCCCCAAGCTGCAAGCCAGCGTCAGGGCCAAGGTCAGCCAAGAAAGGCGGTGTGGGTTCAGGGATGTGTGTGTGTGCATGACAGGGTGACTCCTTCAACCCAGCGAAAGCAGGCTGCGCGTGCCTTGACGGCGGCCAATGATGTTCAACAAATTTGACAGTGCCGCCTCTTGCTCGGGCGCGGCAGAGGCCTCGCCCGTGAAGCGCAGCCGCTGCCCGACCCACTGGCCTTGCCCACTGAGCTGCAGTGCACCGCTGAGCGTGCTCAGTTGCACTTGGGGTGTGGCCGTGGCTGCATCGCCAAGGGGCGCTTGCACCTGTACCCGGTAGCTGCCCATGGGCCGCAAGGTGGACAAGCGCGAGGACAGGTCTTGCGCCGTGAGCTCGGCCAGGCCCAGCCACTGCAAGCGTCCCGCATGCCACTGCCACTGCAGTGCTTGGGTGCGCAGCAGCAGTCGGCCTTCGGGCTGCAAGGTGTTCCAAGGCGCGCCCAGCCCCGACAGCAGGGCTGCGGGCCACTGCGAGCTGTGGTCGCTCACTTGCAGCGTCCAGGCACTCAGGCCAGAGCCCCAGTCGGGGGTCAGGTGCAGGGTGGCGGGGGTTCTCATGCAGCAGTCGGCGCGCACATCCAGGGCCAGGCCGGTGCTGACGCCCATGTGCCAGTCGATGCGTCCGGGCAAAGCCTGCGCGTCGCGGCTGCCAGCACCGCCGGCCAGCACCAGTTGGGCCGAGCCATGCCAAACGCTGCCGCGTGGCGCCGCCAACACGACTTGGCCTTGTGTGGCCCAAGCCAGCCCCTCGGCCAGCCAGCGTGCAGGGGCCCACACCAGACTGGCCCACAAGCTGCCCAACACGGCCCCCCAGACGGCCCAGTGCCACAGGCGGTGGGCCGTCTGCTGTGATGGGTTTGGGTGAGGGCGGGCCATGGCTGGAAAAGTGTGTTGTAGGCGTGTTGTATGCGTGTTGTAGGCGGGGCTGCAAAGTGCTCAGGCTATGGGCGGCGGCCTCAGGGCAGGCTCAGCAGCAGCGTGCCGCTCCAGCTGACGGCTTCGCCAGGGCTGGTGGGGGGCTTGCGCTTGAGTTGGGCTTGCAGGGGCATGGCCTGTGCCTGGTTGCGTGCCAGCGCCAGCCAACGGGCCAGGCCCTCGGGCGAGGTCGCTTGCAGTGTCACCAGCGCTTGCTCGCCTTGCAGGCTGACCCGGGCCTTGGGCCCCAGCCACTCTTGGGCGCTGGCTTCGAGTTGCTTGAGCGCTGCGCTGCGGCTGACGGTGGCGGGCGCTTGCAGCCGCTGGGCTTGCGCTTGCAGCTGCAGCATGCGCTGGGTTTGCGCGTCCAGAGCGGCTTGTTTTTGGGGGGCTTGCTGCCAAGTTTGCAGTGCCGGGGCCAAGGCCACAGACCACAGCAGCGCCAAGCCCAAGACCCATGCGGCCAGCGTCAGCAGGCCGCGTTCGCGGGCATTGCGCTGCAGCCAAAGCTGTTGCAGGGCCTGCAGCCCGTGGCCCGTGGTGTGGGGTGCATTCATGGGGCGGCCTCTCGGGGGGCGAGCACGCCGCCGTCGCCTTCGGCGCGCCAGCTGTAGCCCAGGTTGTGCAGCGTTTGCTGTTGTTCAGCACTCAGGGTGAGCCCCTGCACGCGCAGTTGTCCGGGCTGAAATTGCAGGCCCGACAGGACCGCGGCGTCGGCAGTGGTCTGCGCAAACGAGGCCGGCAGGGCGCGGCCCAGCGCTTGGAGCAGGGCCTCCAGGTCGGGCTCGCTCAGTTGGCCAGAGCCACGGCGCAAGCGGTCGAGTTCGCGGTTCATTTGCAGCGGGGCGTCCACCACCACGGTGATGTTTGGAAAAGTGGCTTGCAGCACTTGCGCCAGGCCCTGTTGCTGGGTTTGCCAGTCGCTGCGGGTTTTCCAGGCCCAGGCGTTGAGCCCCAGCACCTGGCCCAAGAGCAAGGCGGCCACGCCCCAGCGGGCAGGTCGCCAAGCGCTGTCACGCCACAGCGCGCTGAGCCATTTTTGGGCCGACTTGAGTTGCCGTGCGCGTGCATGGGTTTGCAGGTCAAACTGTGCCAAGTCCCAATCGCTGGCGATGGCTTGCAGCCAGTGCTGGCCAGGCTTGGACAGTTGCGGTGGCACCGGCAGGCGTTCGCCGATCCAGGCGGCCAGCGCAGGCTCGGCGCTCACTTGGGGGGGCGCATCGTCGGCGCTTTGGCCGGTCCAAACCGACAGGTCTTGCGCGCTGGCGCAGGCGGCCACGGGGCAGCCCCACACGCCACGGTCTTTTTGGCTGAACCAGAGCCAGCCCGTGGCGCTGTCGCCCAGCGCCTGCAC
>JAHECM010000261.1 GCA_024641725.1 Limnohabitans sp.
ACGAACGCTGCAATCCAAACGGTTTCAGTGACCAGCATCAAGACCGGCAGCCAGCCCAAGCGCCAGAGGTCTTGAAGCCGGGTTTTGAGTCCTGCAGCGCAGATGGCGGTGACCAGGCAAGCGCGTGAGAGCTCATTGCCCAAGGCAGTGACAGCAGGCGGCAGCAGCCCGGTGGTCAGCAGCAGCATGAACACAATGAATACCAACAAAAAGCGCGGAACCAAGGGGACTTCTTGAGTCGGAGTCAGCCCGCTGGGCTCAGTGGCCACGTCAGGGCCAGGCAACGCTGCCGCGACCCGAACGGCCCAAGACACGAGCAAGGCCACGGGCATCAAGAGCATGACCCGGAACAGTTTGACCACCGTGGCGGTGTCGGCGATGGTGGTGTCGCCGGCGGTGGACATCATGGTGCCGGCTGCCACCACTTGGGCCACGTCATGAATCGTGGCCCCCAAAAATACCCCGGTCGCCAGGGGGGCCACGTTCAGCCATTGCAAGCCCAAGGGGTAAACCACCATGGCCAAGGTGGACAACAAAGTTACGCCCACCACCGTCAGCAGGGTGAAGCGCTCGTTCTCGCGTGTTGGCGGCAGCACAGAGGCCACAGCCAAAGCCGCTGAAGCACCACAAATGCCGACCGATGCGCCCGATATCAAGCCTTCATGGAATGGGCGATGCAAGCGATTGGCAAGCCAGCAGCCCACCGCCACGGTGCTGGCCACCGCAGCCATCACCGCCAGTCCGGTGTGCCAGCCCAACGCCGTGACCTGGTCAAAGGTGATGCGCAAACCCAATAAGGCCACGCCCGCGCGCAGCACGGTTCGAGAAGCAAAGTTCAAACCCGCTTGCCAACGCTTTTGCCGGGTAACGCTGTGCAAAGACAAGCCCAACAAAAGGGCATATAGCAGTTGGGGGCCGCCAAAATGACGCGACAGACCGGTGGCCAGCAGCGCCAAGGCCATGCACAGCAGCAGGCCAGGCAAGCGGTCTTGCCAGGGTTTGAAATAGACGTTCAAGATGGGCTGACGGTGTCATCAAAGCGGCATTGGGCCGTGAGGCTCAGGCCGCCATGTCTTCGAATTGCACGAACCGGCTGCGCCAAAACCCCAGGGCCTTGGCATCACTGTGGCCAAACGAGCGGACTGCGCCAATCAGGATGCAGTGGTCTCCAGCCTCGACCAATTGGTGCAAGTCGCAGTCGAACCAGGCCAGCGCATCGCTCAGGCGCAGCCGCCCTGAGGCTTCGCGTTGGCTGGGCACACCGGCAAACCGCTCGGCCATGCTGCCCGTGGCGAATTGCCGCGCCAATGGCTGTTGGGCCTGCGACAGCACACTGACGCTGAATCCGCCCGACTGTGTGAAAGCAGCCAGACTGCTGGCCTCGCGACGGATGCTCCACAGCACCAAACGGGGATCAAGGGAAACGGAGGCAAACGAGTTACAGGTCATGCCCCAGTCCTGTTCGTCCCACCGAGAGGCCACGACGGTGACGCCGGTGCCAAAGCAGGACAAGGCTTTGCGGTAGTCCATCGCTGGGTCAGCCGCCGGGGTAACCGGTTGAGGTGCGTGGGCGGTGGCTTGCATGGTCACGGTACCTCGTGGCCGTTGGCCAACTCGTAAAGCTCAAACCAGGTTTGGCGGTCCATCTTGACCTGCGCTGCCTCGGCAAAGCGAGCAATGCGGTCCAGTTGGTTGCTGCCCATGACGGGCACAACTTGGGCCGGGTGGTGCATCAACCAGGCCATGGCCACGGCGGTGGCGTCGGTGCCTGCGTCACGGCCCAGTTGGGTGAGTTTGCTGGCCAGTCGTGCGGCAGCGGTGCCGGGCGTCTGTGCTTGTGAATGCAAGCGGCCACCGCCCAAAGGCGACCACGCCATGACGGGCATGCGGTGCTGCTGGGCATGCGCCATTTGCCCATTGGTGAAGGGGGCGGTGTGCAGCAAACTCAGCTCGAGTTGGTTGGTTTGCAAGCGGTGCTTCATGAAGGACTGCAGCAGGTCCAAGTCCCAGGGCATGAAGTTGGACACCCCTGCGCCGCGCACCTTGCCGCTGTCAATCAGGCCGTCCAGGCAAGCGCCCAACTCGGCCGCGTCCATCAAAGGGTCTGGACGGTGGATCAGCAAGAGGTCAATCACCTCCACGCCGATGCGGCTGAGTGACCGCTCTACGCTGGCTTGCACATGGGCGGCGCTGGTGTCGTAGTGTTTGACGCGGGTCTGCGGCCAGTGGCTTGACAGCAGCATGATGTCTGTCTTGGTGACGATTTCGATTTGCTTCCTCAACTCAGGCCGCGCCTTGATGGCTTGGCCAAACAGACTTTCGCAGGCGTAGTCGCCATAAATATCGGCGTGGTCGAAGGTGGTGATGCCTTGGGCCAAGCACGCGTCGATGCGGGCCAAATTGGCGTTGACCGAAGTGTCTTGCGCTTCGCTCAGACGCCAGACCCCGTAGGCCATTTGGCTCAGGCTTTGCCCGTTGGGCAGGCGCACGCGCCCCATTTGCTGACTCATTTTCGAACTCCATTGCCCAAAGGCGTAGCGGGGGTTGTGGACGGCACACGCCCATATTCTTGAGCGAGTGACACGGTTTTGAGATGCGGCAACACTTTGGTGCCAAAAATTTCGCACTCTTGCAAATGCGGGTAGCCCGAGAAGATGAAGGCACGGATGCCCATTTTCATGTAGTCGTGAATCTCGCTCATGACTTGGTCCACGCTGCCCACCAAGGCAGCACCGCAGCCGCTGCGGGCACGGCCCACGCCCGTCCACAAATGCGGCTCAATGTAGCCGTCCTCGTCAGCGCGGTCGCGGTTGGCGCTTTGCAGCGCAACGCCCAGGCTGGTCGCGTCCAGCGCTCGGTTGCGGATGGCGCGGCCTTTTTCGTCGTCCAACTTGGACACCAGCTCCTCGGCGTATTCCCGCGCCTCGGCCTGGGTGTCACGCACGATCATGTGCACCCGCAGGCCGTAATCGAGCAGACGAGCGTGCTTTTCGGCCTCGGCATGCACGGCCCGCATGCGCTGGGCCAGCATGTCTTTGGTTTCCGGCCACATCAAGTAGGTGTCGCAGTGCGCGCCACACAAGGCCAAAGCGTCGGGGCTGTAGCCCCCAAAATAGAGCAACGGCCCCCCATTTTGGTAAGGCTTGACAGGGTCAGTGGACAGGCCCTTGAGTTTGTAAATGTCGCCGTCGTAGTTGATCTCGTCTTGCGTCCAGGCCTGCTTGAGGATCTCCACGACCTCCCAAGAGCGGCGGTAACGGTAAGCGCTGTCGGCTTGCTCGCCCGGAAAGTCCGAAGAAATCACGTTCAAGGTCAAACGACCTTCCAAAATGTGGTCCAGCGTGGCCACGGTGCGCGCCAGCATCGCGGGGTGCATTTCACCGCAGCGAATGGCGGCCAGCAAATTGGTGTTGCGGGTCAGGGGGGCCACGGCTGCCGCAAAGGTCAGGGTGTCTTGCCCCACTTGGTAGGACGATGGGCACAAAATGTTGCGAAACCCCAGCTCGTCAGCGCGCTGCACGATGCGGCTCGTATTGGCCCAACTGCTGCGCCATTGGCCATCGGGCACGCCTAAATGCTGAAAATCATCAGAACACAGCGGTGCGAACCAAGACACTTCTGCGCCTTGAACACGCTCGCCTTTGACGGGTACGATGCTCATGATTCACCTTTCATGAAATTATTGAATGAATGGTAAATGAATTAAACCCGTTTTGAATGCGGGTTTCCCCTGAACATGGTTTTTTTCTCATGCACAACACCCAAGCCGCCAAACCTTTGCCCGTTTACATGCAGATCGCCGAATTGCTGGTGCGGCAAATCAAAGCCGGCTACTGGCGCACAGGCGAGCGCTTGCCAACCGAGGCCGAGTTGGCCCAATCCATGAGTGTGGCAGTGGGCACCTTGCGCAAAGGGCTGGCCTTGCTGGAGGAGCAGGGCGTGCTTGAACGCATTCAGGGCTCCGGCACTTATGTGCGGCGTGCAGAGGGTACGCAGCAAATTTATGAGTTGTTTCGCTTGGAGTTGATAGAGGG
>JAHECM010000066.1:0-9455 GCA_024641725.1 Limnohabitans sp.
CCACCGAAAAAATGTTCAGACTGGGCGCTGCGCGGGTGGCGACCCCCAGGCCAATGTTGATGAACAAGAGCGTCACCATGATCGGCAAGGCCACCAGCAATCCGCCTAAAAAGATCATGGAACTCCAGGTCATGAGTGTGGTCCAGGCCTGGGTGTTGAGCAGGTGCTTGCCGATCGGCATGCTCGAAAAGCTGTCGATCAACAGACTCAGCAGCAGAGCGTGACCGCCCAAGCCGACAAAGATCAGGGTGGACAAAATGATCAAAAATTGGCCGATCACCGGCACGTTGCCGGTGTTGGGGTCGATCAAGGTGGCCATGGACAAGCCAATCGAGTTGGATATGGTCTGACCTCCTAGCAACACGGCGGCGGTGACGACCTGCAAGATCAGGCCCATCAGCACACCCAAAGTGATTTGGTTGGCCATTTCAAGCAGGCCGGGCGCGCTCAAAGGATCGAGCCGGGGCCATTCATACAGTGGGTAAATCATGAAAGTCAGGACCAGCGCCAACAGCACCCGGATGCGCACATTCATGGCCCGCAGCGAAAACACCGGCGCCGCCATGAGCAACGCCGAGATGCGCAACATGGGCCACATCAATTTGTAGAAATGGTCCAGCAGGGTGGCCAGTTCAAGGTTCATGGCAAAGGGCTGGACGCTGGGTCAGTGAAAAAGGCCAGGAATGCGCTGAAAAATTTCCCGCGTGTAATCCACCAGCATGTTGATCTGCCAGCCGCCCACAATGGCCAGGGTCAGTGCCAACGAAGCCACTTTGGGAATGAAGCTCAGGGTGGCTTCGTTGATCGAGGTGGCGGCTTGCAAGATGCCGATCACCAAGCCGACGGCCAAGGCCACGGCCAACAAAGGCGCTGAGATCAGCACGGTCATCCATAGGGCTTGTCGGCCCAGATCCACAACGGTGGCGGTGTCCATCGGTCGGGTCCTCAAGAAGTCACAAAACTGTTGGCCAAGGAGCCCAAAATCAGCCCCCAGCCGTCCACCAGCACAAACAGCATCAGCTTGAAAGGCATGGAGATCATCATGGGCGAAAGCATCATCATGCCCATGGACATCAGCACGCTGGCGACGATCAGGTCAATCACCACAAACGGGATGTAAATCAAAAAGCCGATGGTGAACGCGCTTTTGAGCTCGGAGGTGATGAAGGCGGGGACCAGCGTGGTGAAGGGCACGTTGTCGGGCGTGACCGCATCGGGCAGCTTGCCCATTTGCATGAACAAGGCGATGTCTTCTTCGCGGGTTTGCAAAGTCATGAATTTGCGCAAAGGGCCTTCGGCCGCGACCAAGGCTTTGTCAAACGCCATGTTGTCTTGCATATAGGGCATCAAGGCGTTGGTGTAGATGTCTTGGAGCACCGGCGACATGATGAAAAAGGACAAGAACATCGCCAGCCCGACCAGCACCATGTTGGGGGGGGTCTGGCCCGTGCCCAAGGCTTGACGCAAGATCGACAGCACGATGATGATGCGCACGAACGAGGTCATCATCAGCAGCAAAGAGGGCAGCAGCGTCAGCGTGGTCATCAAGGCCAGCAGCTGCAGGGTCAGGCTGTATTGGGTACCGCCTTTGCCGCCGCTCACATTGATCAAGGGCACGCCCTGAGCCCAGCTGGCCAAAGGCAGTACCAACACCAGCCCCAGCAAGAGCCATCCCCCATATTTACGCATGCTCATCACTTTCATTGGGCAAGTTTGTTGTGTTGTGTGGGCCCGCGCTCAGGGGCCATTGACCCAGCGCTTGCATGTGTTGTCCGGTGATGCCGACCAGAACACGTTGATTGTCCACTTCGAGCAGGGCGATTTTTTGCCGGGCGCCCAAGTGCAGGGTTTCCAGCACACGCAATTGCCGTTGGCCAGTGGGGTCCGAGTGCAAGCGCTGCTGCAGGCGCTTCAAGGCCCAGAGCAGCAGGCCCAAAAGGCCAAAGACCAGCACCAGGCTGGCCAACATTTTCAACAAATCCCACATGCCCGTGTTCACATTGGACCCCGGCTCAGAGGTTGCTCATGCGCTCAGAGGCTGGCGCCACGCGCGTGAGCCGGATGCCATAGCGCTCGTTGACGAGCACGATTTCGCCTTGGGCCACCACCGTGTTGTTGACCAGCAGGTCCAGGGGCTCGCCCGCAATGTGGTCGAGCTCGACCACGCTGCCCTGGGTCAAGCGCATCAGGTCGCGGATTTTGATCATCGCGCGTCCCACCTCGACGGTGAGGGTCACGGTGATGTTTTGCAAGACCTCGCCGTTGATCTGACCGGCTTCGTTACCGCCAGCGTCAAAGCCCATGTCGTTGTCTGTCATTTCTTTTCCTTATTCCTGATCGGGGATCACGGAGCGTTCAATTTGCACCGCCACCTGCGTGCCCAAGGTGCCCACTTGCACGTCAAAGGCAGACAAGCCGTTGACCAACATGCGGGCGGCATCGGGTTTTTTGAAAAACAAGACATCGCCTTCTTGCATGGACTGAACCTCGCCGAGCGAGCTTTCCATTTGACCGAGCAAGACGCGCAATTGAATCTCTGCCGTTTCGACCGCCACTTCCAGGTCGTTGTGCCACTGTTTTTCGGATTCTTCGTTGCCGTCGCCCGTTTGCACTCGGCTGCGCAAGAGCTCACGCACGGGCTTGAGCGAGGCGTAGGGGTAGGCCAAGTCCAAGAAGCCTTGCGCTTGGGGTGAACCTTCGACCTCAAAACGGGTCAGGATGACCAAGTCGTTTTCATCGGCGATTTGGGCAAATTGGGGGTTGATCTCGGAGCTGACCAACTCGAATTCGAGCGGCATCACGGGCCCCCAGGCTTCTTGCAGGGATCGGAAAAACACATCCAGGATCATTTTGATGATCCGGCTCTCGGTGGGGGTGAACAAACGGGTCGGGGGCAGCTGCCCCACGCCATTGCCAAAACCACCAAAAAAGCTGTCTAAGGAGCTGAACACCACGGCCGGGTCGATCACCACGATGGAGAAGCCCCGCAGTGGGTTGGCGCGGATCACGTTGACCGACAGCGGTGGTTTGAGGTCTTTGAGGTAGTCGCCAAAGCGCACGATCTGCACTCGCGTCGGGTTGACGCGGGGGCTGCTGCGCAACACCTCCAGCAAACCCAGGCGGAACAGACGCACAAAGCGCTCGTTGATCATGTCGATCGACGAAACGTTCACGCCCAGGCTGCTGTCTTCGCTGGCCAAGTCGTGCTTGCGCACGCGGGCATTGGTGTTGAAGCCGGTATCGACCGCGATCGAGCCGTCCTGGACACCTTCGGCCAGGGCAGAGAGTTCGTCAGCAGTGAGCAAAGAGGACATGGGGGCCTGCAGGATTCAAAAACGGTTACTGAACCAAGAAGGATGTGAAGTGCACATCTTCCACGCCGCCAAAGTCTTCGTACTTTTCAAGCAAGGAGTTCATGGCGTCGCGGATTTTCAGCGCCAGTTCTTTGCGGAATTCAGGTTTGCTGATCTCGGGTTCGGTGGTCTGGCGCATCACGTCCAAAATGGTGGAGCGCAAGGCAAAGTCGTGTTTTTTCACATTGTCCACCACCCGCTGGTCATATCGGGTGGAAATGGCGATTTGTACCGACATGACTTTGCGCGAGCCAGTCAAATTGACCAAGAAATCTTTCTCGAGCTGCAAATAGGTGTACTCAAAGCGCTGGATGTCAGGCGACTTTTTGGTCAGTTTCGCATTTTTGTCGTCTTTGCCATCCTTGCCGCCATGGCCGTCGCCGCCGCCGTGGCCGTCACCACCGCCCCCGTGTCCGGCGGCCTGGTCAATTTGCTGATCCGGGTCCAGTGGCGGGGGTTTGTTGAAAAACCCAGTCATGAACAGGGTGCCCATCACTGTGGCCACCAACAAAACGATCAGGCCGACCACGCCGCCAATGATCAGCAGCAGGGGCTTTTTACTCGGTTTGCTTTCAACTTCTTGAACTTCTTCTGCCATAGGGCACCTCTGTGTTTGTTTCTACTTGCCAAGGTGGCGGGTCAGGCCAACAAATCCCAGCCATCGGCCGGTGTGCGGGCCGCTGCTGGCGCGTTCGCGTCGGCGGTGGCTGCCACGGCTTTCACGCTGTCAGAACCTGGCGTTGAGCGGCGTTGCTGCTGCGGTGTCGGGTTTCCGCCGGATTGGCGGCTGCCATCGCTGTTCACCCAGACTGAAGCAACTGTTGTGCCCGATTGTGCCAAACCTTCCTTGAGGCGGTTCGCGCCCATCGCGATCAGGTCGCGGGTCAGTGGGTTTTCGGCCTTGAACATCGCGTCCAAGCCCCCGGCATGCATGTCCAGTTTCACATCGATCTGACCGAGTTGCTCGGGGTTCAAGCGCAACTGGAGCGACCATTCGCCTTTGTTGATTTGTTCTTGCAGGCGCTGGGCCATGGCTTGGCCCATTTTGTCGGCCAGTTGCTGGTAGTGCTCAGCCTTGAGTTGGTAGCCACTGATGACCTGGGGCGCGGCCTCGGCCAACGGGGAGGCCAAATTTTGAACCTGTGCGCGCTCAGAGCCCAGAGCTTGCATGGCGGCAGCCGACGTTGGTGGCGCATCGCTGGGCACGGGGCTGCCTGTGATGCTGGCCAAGTCGGCCTCCAGATCCAGCGTGACGGTGGGGCTTTGGGGGCTGGGCGCCGTCCAAACCGGTGGCGCAGCGGCGGGGGTGAACTCGGTCAAGCCTGTTTTGTTCTGGGGCGACAAGCGCACGGGCAGCAAGCCGCGCAGACTGGCCTGCAAGGCAGCCGGTTCGGGTAGTGAGGCGTGCTGGGGGTCTTGGCTGAGCTCAGTCAGCATCTGCAGTCCGCCGATCAAGCCCAAAGCCATGGCGGTCGAAGTGCTTGGGGTGTCATTGGGGGTGGCCGCAATGGCCGAAGGTGTTGTCAGGGTTGGGCCAAGCTGTTTGGTTGGCGTTCCGATGGCCCAAGCCATGCTGTTTGTCAGAGTTTGAAGGTCCAAATTGGCGGAGCCTGAGGCCAGCTGGGGCAAGCCCAGGGCGTCTTGGCTGGGGGATGCCAAAGCGTTCTGCGTTTTGGCGGGTGCGCCCGAGCCGGGGGGGCCAAACAAAGCCGAGATGGCTTGTTCGTCCAAACCTTGCGCTCTCGCAAAGGCCGCCAAACTGGCCATTTCAGGCGAGGGCGATGCGGGCGTGATGACGGCCATGCCCGCGCCCAGTTCTTGCTTGATCAAGGTTGGAAAGCTGAAGGCCGGGTTGCTCGCCAAGCCCGTCGTGGGCGCAGCGGCAAGATCTTGCCGCATGGGCGGAGGCAAAAAATGGCTGAACACATCGGCAAAGCCGCCGGCCTGGCCTGAGCCGCCAGGCGCGCCTGCCCCTTCTGTGCCGAGCGATGCACTGCCGACGCCGGGTGCAGCGCTGGGCGTTGGGCTGAGTGTGACGGGTGAAACGTCCATGAATTTTTCCTGAAAACAAGCGGGCAAGACAATGAATTGCATGGGTTAAAGCAAGAAACGTGACAGGCGAACCTTTGCCGCTGCGCCCGGCACGAAGGACGCAGGGGGTGTGCTGTCGGAATTTCTTGGCACAAAGCTTGCGTCAAGCACTGCAACACCTGATTGGCAACGCTTTCATGACACCTGAATTCACTCTCACCACCGGAAAGGCTCGACCATGAGCACATTGACCTTGTCAACGATCCGGCAGCAGTTGTCGCGTGTGGACCTGGCTGGGCTGGGCATTCCGGCGCTGGTGCTTTTGATCGTGGCCATGCTGGTCTTGCCGCTGCCTGCGCTGCTGCTGGACGTGTTGTTCACCTTCAACATCGGCTGCAGCCTGGTGATCATCATGATCGCCATCGGCACCCGTAAGCCACTCGAGTTTTCGTCTTTCCCCTCGGTCTTGCTGTTTGCCACCATGCTGCGCTTGGCGCTCAACGTGGCTTCGACCCGGGTGATCTTGGTCAATGGCCATGAAGGCCACGAAGCGGCCGGTAAAGTGGTGGCCGCTTTTGGCGAATTCGTCATCGGTGGCAATTACCTGGTGGGTTTCATCATCTTCTCGATACTGATGATCATCAACTTCATGGTGGTGACCAAGGGTGCAGGCCGGGTGTCTGAGGTGAATGCCCGTTTTACCTTGGACGCCATGCCGGGCAAGCAAATGTCGATTGACGCCGACTTGAATGCCGGGGTCATTGACCAAGAAACCGCCAAAAAGCGCCGCGAAGAATTGGCTCAAGAGTCTGACTTTTTCGGCTCCATGGACGGTGCCTCTAAATTCGTCAGCGGCGACGCGATCGCGGGCTTGTTGATCTTGTTGATCAACTTGATCGGTGGCTTGGCCATCGGTGTGGGCCAGCACGGTCTGGGCCTGGGGGATGCGGGTCGCATCTACACCTTGCTGACCATCGGTGACGGCCTGGTGGCTCAGATCCCTTCTTTGTTCTTGTCTTTGGCCACGGCCATCATCGTGACCCGCGTGACCACCGCGGAAACCATGACCGAGCAGGCGACCACTCAGCTGGCCAACCCGACCGCTTTGTTCATTTCTGCGGGCATTTTGGGTTTGCTGGGCATGGTGCCGGGCATGCCTCACCTGGTGTTTTTGACCCTGGGCATGGGCTGCGCCGGTTTGGCCTGGATGATTGTGCAGCGCGAGTCCCAGCCCGCACGGGGTGAATCCGGAGGCCCCGCTGCCGCCGGGGTCAGTGACGAGCCCAAAGAACTGGACTGGGACGATGTCGATCAGGTGGACCTGATTGGCTTGGAAATCGGCTACGGCCTGATCCCTCTGGTCAACCCTGAAACCGGTGGGCAGCTGATGAACCGCGTCAAAGGGGTGCGCAAAAAACTTTCTGCGGAGCTGGGCTTTTTGATCCAGGCCGTGCGCATCCGTGACGCGCTGAACATTGACCCTGACACCTACCACATCGTGCTCAAGGGCGTGGTGCGCGGCAAAGGCCAAGTCAAAGTGGGCCGTGAGTTGGCGATCAACCCCGGCCAGGTCTATGGCAACTTGGAAGGCCAAGCCACCCGCGAGCCTGCATTCGGCTTGGAGGCCGTCTGGATCGAACCCTCGCAGCGCGACCATGCCCGTGCGCTGGGCTACACCGTGGTCGATGCCAGCACCGCCATTGCCACCCACCTGAACAAAGTCCTGCGCGACAACGCGGCCGACTTGCTCAGCCACGACGAAGTCCAGCAGTTGCTCGACAAACTGTCGGCCCGCTCGCCCAAATTGGTCGAAGACCTGGTGCCCGGCAAGCTGGGGCTGGGGGCCATGACCCGCACCCTGCAAAACCTGTTGCAAGAATCGGTGCCGATCCGTGACATGCGCTCGATTGTGGAGAGCCTGACCGAAGCGGCCAGCCGCTCACAGGACCCAGACACCTTGACCGCGCTGGTGCGCCCCAAGCTGGGCCGCATGATCGTGCAAGGCCTGCTGCCCGACGCCAACAACACCTTGTCGGTGATGACTTTGGACCCCGGCCTGGAGCAATTGCTGCACAACGTCTTGCAACAAAGCGCGCCCGGCCAGCCCACGGTGATGGAGCCAGGCTTGTCTGAGCGCCTGTTCAGTGCGCTGCGCGAAGGGGCCAAAGCGGTCGAAGAGCAGGGGCACCCTGCGGTGTTGGTGGTCTCGCCATCGATCCGCCCTTGGTTGTCCAAGGCCGCACGTTACCGAGTGAGCGAGCTGACCTTGCTGTCCTACAGTGAAATCCCGGACGACCAGAGCGTCAAGGTGATCCACACTGTGCAAGCCGAAACCCGTTGAAACCGTTGAGATAAGCCGGAAACACCATGGAACTCAAACGCATCCTTGCCAAAGACGCACGCACCGCCACCGAACAGGCCATCAAGCTGTACGGCGACCATGTGCTGATCGTCTCCAACCACCGCGTGGGCACGCAAACCGAACTGGTGCTGGCGGTGGACATTGCCGCCGAAAATGCGCCCCTTCACGCCGCTCACATCAGCCCTGGTGTGCAGGCCGCTGAGCCGCAAAACCCGTTCAAACAGCAGTTCGCCACCCTGATGGGCATGAGCGAGCCGCGTGCTGCACAGCCCAAAGCCGTGGAACTGGCGGCGGCCGCTCAGGAGGGGCAGCCCGCCCAAGCTGAAGTCCAAGCCGAAGACGACCGAGACCGCATCCGCAGTCAAGAAATTGTCTCCTTGGTGCGCGAAGAGTTGGCCGATCTGCGCCGCGAGTTTCGCCAAAGCCAGCGCACCGCGCTGTGGCAAGCCAACGCCAGCTGGGACGACAACATCCAACCCCTGGTCAGCCTCCTGCACAGCAGCACCATGCCCACGGGCTTGCGCACTTTGCTGCTCGACGGCTTGCAAAACCAAACCAACTTGGCCTTGGGCAGTGCCCAAATCCGCAGCCAACTCCTGTCGGCAGCGGCCAACCCCGACCCATTGATCCCCCAAAAAGGCGTGCATGTGATTGCAGGCCCCTCCGGTGCTGGAAAATCGCTCATGGCGGCCCGCTTGGCGCAAGCCGGTGCGGCCCAGCTCGGGGCCGAACAAGTGGCCCTGATCAGCTTTCACGACATGCGTGCAGGGGCTTGGAGTCAGGTCCAAATTTTGGGTGCGCAGGCGGGCGTCGAGGTCTTCCGTGCGGTGGATACTGCCACCTTGCAGCTGCTGATGTCGGAACTTTCGCATCGCCAACTGATCGTGATTGATACCCCGGGTGTTCAGATGGCATCCCACGTTCAGGACATCATGACGGTCTCCCCCTCCGCTTGGGTGCACGCTGTGGTGGCGGCCGACGCCTCTGAGACCACATGGCGTCGGGTGCTGCACACCGAGTCGCTGCGCTTTGACAGTCTGATGGTCAGCAAAATGGACGAGGCCGATGCACCTTGGGCACTGCTACAATTTTTGAGCAACGGACTGCCCGTCCCCGCGCGTTCGCTGGTGAGCCAATCTGACCGATTGGCGCAGCCCCTGCAGACGTGGTCGGTGCAGTCTCTGGTAGACCACGCGATGGTGGCAGACCAACTGGTTTTTTCAGAAGCCGATGTTTCACCCACTGCCCACCCCTTGGTGAACGGCTTCAAGCAAAGAGAACTCAATGGATAAAACCAATCGCACCGAGGTGATCGGCATTGCCAGTGGCAAAGGCGGTGTTGGCAAGACCACCGTGTCGGTCAACTTGGCTGTGGCCCTGCAAATGTCGGGGGCCAAAGTCATGTTGTTCGACGCGGACTTGGGTTTGGCCAATGCACAAATTGCACTGGGCTGCCGGGCCACCTACAACCTCAGCCATTTTTTGAGCGGCGAAAAAACCCTCAAAGACATCGTGGTCACCACCCGGCAGGGTGTCAAATTGATTCCTGGCGCCTCTGGCGTGCACGAAATGGCGGCCATCGACGAGTTGCAAGCGGCGCGCATCGTGCAGGCCTTCAGCGAGCTCGAAGACCAGATCGACTACCTGATTGTGGACATGGCTGCCGGCATTGCCCCGGCGGTGTTGTCATTCATGCAAGCCACCCCGCG
>JAHECM010000066.1:9555-19506 GCA_024641725.1 Limnohabitans sp.
CACCGTTTTGAGACCTACTCCATGGAGGTGGTCAACGACGAGGTCATGGGCATGTCGGCCGACAGCGGCATGCAGCCCGAGGTGATCGTCGAACGCGAGGATTTCATGCGGGCTTTGGTGGGCGCGATTGACGACTTGCCCGAGCGCGACCGTTTGTTGATGAATTTGTACTATGTTGAAGAGCTCAACCTCAAAGAAATCGGTGAAGTCATTGGTGTCACCGAATCGCGCGTCAGCCAACTGCTGAGCGCCACCGTCAAGAAGCTGCGCGCGATGTTGCAAGTGGAGGATTTGCCCGCGCGTCGCTGAGATTGCCGATTTATCGAGCATTGGCTCAAGTTTTTCTCGCCAGCGCCGATTCCAGGGGTGTCAGTCAACATCATCAGGAGTCATTGATCATGCGAGTTCACTTCAAGGCCATGGCCGATTACACCGGCGGCAACCTGACCTCCCAAGCACTCGTGGCCGACAAGGTCGAGTTGATCCAAATGCTGTTTGATGGTTTGGTGGACAGCTTGGCCGTGGCCAAAGGCCACATTGAGCATCAGGCGATTGAAAAAAAGGGTCAGTCTTTGAACCGTGCCAGCCGCATTGTGGTGGGCCTCAAAAGCGCTTTGGATTATTCGCAGGGTGGTGACATCGCGGCCAATTTGAGCGAGCTTTATGATTATGTTTTGCGAAAAATCATCCACATCAACATTCACAATGACCTGGCTGGGCTCGGTGAAATTCATGGTTTGATGGTGGAGTTGCAGCAAGCTTGGAAAACCATGCCAGGGCTGATCCCCTCGCGTCCCAACATGAATCTGGGGGCAGCACCCTCGTCCTTGGCAGTACACTGAGCCCTGACGGACGGGCGGAAGAGGGTGTTCTGCCAGTCAATTGCAATCACGTCTTGGTCTGTGCGTTTTCTGGCGCAAGATTGAACGCTACGGAGTAGTTCATGTTCACGATCGTCGGGCTGGTCCTGCTTTTCGTCTGTGTTTTCGGCGGCTTCATTTTGGCTGGCGGAAAGATGGCTCCCATCATCAAGGCCGCGCCAACGGAAACCTTCATCATTGTGGGCGCCGCGATTTCGGCCATGCTGGTGGGCAACAGCATGGAGATCTTCAAAGGGGCGTTTGCAGGCATTGGCAAATGCTTCAAAGGTTCTCGCTACAAAAAAGACGATTACCTCAACACGATTTTCGTGGTTGCCAAAATCATGAAAACCCTCAAGAGCGAAGGCGCTGTGGCGCTGGAGTCGCACATTGAGAACCCCGAGGCCAGCGCCATTTTTGGCGAATATCCGGCCCTGCTCAAAGACCACGATCTCTTGCACCTGATCACCGACACCGTTCGCTTGATGGTGGTGTCGTCCAGCAACCTGAGCCCCTATGCGGTTGAAGACGTGATGGAACTCGCCATCAAAACCCACCACCACGGCGCCATGAAGGCCGCTGATGCATTGGCCGCCATGGCCGGTGCTTTGCCCGCGCTGGGCATTGTGGCCTGCGTGTTGGGCGTGGTGAAGACCATGGGCGCCATCGACCAACCACCGCCCGTGTTGGGTGCGCTGATTGGTGGCGCACTGGTGGGCACGTTCTTGGGCGTGTTTTTCGCCTACGGCTTTGTCGAACCCATGGCCGGGCGACTCAAACAGATCATTGATGACGAGGGCGAGATTTACAAAGTCGTCAAACAAATCATCATTGGCACCATGCACGGCCATCCCATGCCTTTGATCATCGAAGCCGCTCGGGTGGGCATCAGCCACCACAACCAACCGACTTTTGCCGAAGTGTTTGACGGCATGCGTGGCAAGTAAGCATGGCTGAAGAAGAAAAAATCCCCGAGGAGGGGGCGGAGGAGCCGGCGGCGCTGGCCCCCATCATCATCAAAAAAATCATTGATGAGGGCCACGGCGGAGCTCACGGTGGCGCGTGGAAGATTGCCCTGGCCGACATGATGACCGCCATGATGGCCTTCTTTTTGCTCATGTGGCTCTTGGGCGCAACCAACGAAAACCAGCGAAAAAGCATCGCCGAGTACTTCAAACCCACTTCGCACAGCAACATCACCATGGGCCAACTCGCGGGCTCCAACGGCATGTTCGGTGGCAGCTCCATCATTGACCCCGACGGGTTTCCGTACAGCGCCAAGCAAACCTCCTTGATGGAACGGGTCACGCCAAACTCCGAAGGTGGCCCAACCGAAAACGACCCCTCGCCCAACGCCAACGAACGCAGCGACCCTGCGCAAATGAGCGAAGCCGAGCGCAAAAAAGCGGCCGAAGAACAAGACAACGCCAATTTTGAAAAATTGGAAAAAGCGGTGCTCGAAAAGCTGGCCCAAAACCCAAAATTGCAGAATTTGAAAGACCAAGTCCAGTTCACCCGCGAAAAAGAAGGCTTGCGAATCGAGATCATCGACAAAGCCGACTTCGCCATGTTCGGCTTGGGCACCACCGGCATGACGCCGCGTGCGCAAGCCCTGGTCAGCGAGGTGGCCAAGTCGGTGCAAGGCATGGACAACAAGTTGGCCATTCGGGGGCACACCGACAGCGTGGCGTTTGCCAACACCGACGGGCGCAACAACTGGTCTTTGTCGGCTGAGCGGGCCGAAGAAACCCGCAAAATGCTCGAAAAAACCGGGGTCAAAGCCGACCGCTTTGCCAAAATTGAGGGGGTGGCCGACACCGCTCCCTACAATCCCAACGACCCCAAGGATGCGCGCAACCGGCGCATCAGCGTCACGGTGATGCACAAAGACTGAGTCAAACCGGCTCAAGCAGGAGAACAAGCCCATGAGCCAACCCGAATTGATGATCACCTCGGACCTGCCGTCCGCACTCATGGCCGGGCTGCAAAAGCACTTCACGGTGCATCACCGAGAGCACATTTTTGACCCCTCAGCGTTGTCGCGTATCCGCGCCATCGTGTGTGCTGAGGGCGACCCAGTGTCGCGCGAACTGATGGCTTTGCTGCCCCGGCTCAAACTGATTTCTGTTTTGGGCCCCAACACCGAAGGCGTGGACTTGAGCGAAGCCCAGCGCCGCGCCCTTGTGGTGGTGCCCACCTCCGACGTGTCCAGCGAAGACACCGCTGACTTTGTCTTCGGACTGGTGATCTCGCTGGTTCGTCGCATTCCCATGGCCGACCAATTCGTGCGCCAAGGCGATTGGGTCGACGGGGCCTACCCCGTGGCGCGCCGCGTGCATAGTTTGCGTTTGGGCTTGGTCGGCATGAACGCGAGCGCGCTGGCGCTGGCTCGGCGCGCTCAAAGCTTTGGCATGTCTGTCGCCTACACCGACCCTGGGGCACAAGGCCCCAGCAACGCCATCCGCTGCCCCAACACACTGGCACTGGCCCAGCAAGTGGACGTGCTGATTGTCTTGAGCTTGGCCGCCGTGCAGGCGTGCGGACGCGTGGACGCCTTGGTGTTGGCCGCGCTCGGACCCAAAGGGTATTTGGTGAATTTGGCCAAAGGGGCCGTCATGGATGAGGCCCAAGTGGCCCAAGCCCTGCAGTCGCGTCAGTTGGCGGGTTTGGCCACCGATGCGCACCCAGAGCAGCCCCGGGTTTCAGCGGCCTTGCGCCAAGCCCGCAACGTGATCGTGACCCCAGCGCTGGCCAGCGCCACCCAAGAAGCGGCGGAGCAAGCCAGCTTGGAAGTGGTGCAAACGATCAGCCAGTTTTTGACACCTCCGGCTTAAGATCGTCTTCAACGGCGAGGCGGGCACCTCATCCATCGTCGACGATGTGAGTCGCCTACCCGTATGACTCGCCATGGGCCACGATTGTGCGCGGTCGCATGGGCGTCTTTTGCCCACACGTCGGCACGGGGCGCGGGCTTCAAGGCGTTAATATGATCCCCCATCGCCAACGCTGTACCTTTGTCGCCCTGAGGGCCGGGGGCACACATTCATACCAAGGAGACCTGCATGATCCGTCGACACCTCATTTCTCTGGCCGCACTGAGCACTTGTGCTTTGATGGCTCCGGCCGCCATGGCCCAGGGCAAAGACATCAAAGTGGCCCACATTTACAGCAAGACCGGCCCCTTGGAGGCCTATGGCAAGCAGACCCAAGTGGGTCTGATGATGGGCTTGGACTACGCCACCGGCGGCACCATGCAGGTGGGTGGCCGCAAGATCGTGGTGATCGAAAAAGACGATCAGGGCAAACCCGACTTGGGCAAAAACCTGTTGGCCGCCGCCTATGGTGACGACAAAGTGGACCTGGCCGTGGGCCCGACCGCCTCGCCCGTGGCGCTGGCCATGTTGCCGGTGGCCGAAGAGTACAAAAAAATCTTGATGGTCGAGCCCGCTGTGGCCGACTCGATCACGGGCGACAAGTGGAACAAATACATTTTCCGCACCGGCCGCAACAGCAGCCAAGACGCGATCGCCAACGCTGTGGCGGTGGACAAAGAGGGGGTGAGCATCGTCACCATGGCGCAAGACTCGGCTTTTGGCCGCGACGGCGTCAAGGCGTTCAAAGAGTCGCTCAAAAAGTCCAAGCTGGTGCACGAAGAGTACCTGCCGCCGGCCACCACCGACTTCACCGCTGGTGCCCAGCGCATGATCGACAAGCTCAAGGGCCAGCCCGGGCGCAAGATCATTTTCATCATCTGGGCCGGTGGCAACCCCTTCAAGATCGCCGACATGGACCTGAAGCGCCAAGGCATCGAGATCGCCACGGGCGGCAACATCTTGCCCGCCATGGTGGCCTACAAGCAGTTTCCCGGCATGGAGGGAGCTGCCTACTATTACTTTGGCATGCCCAAAAACCCGGTCAACGACGCCATGGTGGCCATGCACTACACCCAGTTCAAGACGCCCCCGGACTTCTTCACGGCGGGCGGATTTTCGGCTGCGATGGCCTTGGTCACTGCCCTCAAAAAGACCAACGGCGACACCGCCACCAACAAGCTGATCAGTACCATGGAGGGCATGGGCTTTGACACGCCCAAGGGCAAAATGACCTTCCGCAAGGAAGACCACCAGGCCATGCAGAGCATGTACCACTTCAAGATCAAGGTCGACCCGGCCTTTGCCTGGGGTGTGCCCGAACTGATCCGCGAGATCAAGCCCGAAGAAATGAACGTGCCGATCCGAAACAAGCGCTGATTACACGCCACGCCACGCCATGCTGGAAACCCAAAACTTGACTGTGCGGTTTGGCGGTCATGTGGCGGTCAACGCGGTCTCGTGCCGCTTTGAGCCCGGCACGCTGACCGCCATCGTGGGCCCCAACGGGGCGGGCAAAACCACCTACTTCAACCTGATCTCAGGCCAACTGCCCGCCACCAGCGGCAGCGTGCACCTGAACGGGTGCGAACTCACGGGCCTGAGCGCCTCTGCGCGCA
The DNA here is from genome assembly GCA_024641725.1 of Limnohabitans sp. Taxonomy (GTDB): domain Bacteria; phylum Pseudomonadota; class Gammaproteobacteria; order Burkholderiales; family Burkholderiaceae_C; genus Limnohabitans_A. The sequence goes on from JAHECM010000066.1 coordinate 14,905, forward strand.
CCCGCGCGGGCTTGGGACGAGCGTTTCAATTGACCAATTTATTCCCCAACCTGTCGGTACTGGAGAACGTGCGTCTGGCCGTGCAAGCCACCCAAGACGGCGCACACCGCCGGGGTCTGAACCTGTGGAGCATCTGGAGCGACCACGCGGCTTTGATGAACAGCGCTTTGGAAATTCTGCAATCCGTGTCGATGACCGCGCAGCAGGACGCGCCTGTGGCCAGCTTGCCGCACGGTGACCAGCGCAAGCTGGAAGTGGCATTGCTCATGGCGCTGGAGCCCAGCGTGTACATGTTTGATGAGCCCACGGCAGGCATGAGTCACGACGAAGCGCCGGTGATCCTGGACCTGATCCGCCAGCTCAAACAAGACAAAACCAAAACCATTTTGCTGGTCGAGCACAAGATGGACGTGGTGCGCGAGTTGGCCGACCGCATCATCGTGCTGCACAACGGCACGCTGGTGGCCGACGGTGAGCCGAACGAGGTGATCGCTTCGGCCATCGTGCAAGAGGCTTACTTGGGCAAAGCCAAGGAGGCTGCATGAGCAGGCCAAACATGGACAAAAATTTGTTGACCCTCGAAGGCGTGCACACGCACATCGGGGCCTACCACATCTTGCACGGCGTGGACTTGGCGGTGGCCCAAGGCGAGCTGACGCTGCTGCTGGGGCGCAACGGCGCGGGCAAGACCACCACGCTGCGCACCATCATGGGCCTGTGGCCTGCGTCGCAGGGCCGCGTCACCTTCAAAGGGCAAGACATCACGGCGCTGCACACGCCCGACATTGCCCAACTCAACATCGCCTACGTGCCAGAAAACATGGGCATTTTTGCGGATCTGACGGTCCAGGAAAACATGCTGCTGGCTGCCCGCAGCGCCCCCACCGCAGCGCATATGGACGAGGCCCGGCTGCAGTGGATTTTTAAACTCTTTCCGGCGGTGGAGAAGTTTTGGAAGCACCCGGCGGGCAAATTGTCTGGGGGGCAAAAACAGATGCTGGCCGTCTCTCGGGCCATTGTGGAGCCGCGTGACTTGCTGATCGTGGACGAGCCCAGCAAGGGCTTGGCCCCGGCCATCATTCAGAACATGATCGAGGCTTTTCAGCAGCTCAAGCAGAGCGGCGTGACGATTTTGCTGGTGGAGCAAAACATCCACTTCGCCCAGCAACTGGGCGACGCGGTGGCGGTGATGGACAACGGCCGCGTGGTGCACGCGGGCCGCATGCAGGCGCTGGCCGAAGACACGGCTTTGCAGCAATCCTTGTTGGGACTGGCTTTATGAGCACCATGACCAAACTCTTTGGCGATCTCGATGTTCGCCCCTTGCTGTTGGTGCCTGTGTTGGCATTGTTGGCCTGGCCCCTGATCGGCTCGGGCTCGACCTGGCTCACACTCACCGTGGCAGGCTTGGCCATGGGCATGATCATCTTCATCATGGCCTCGGGCCTGACGCTGGTGTTTGGTCTGATGGACGTGCTCAACTTTGGCCACGGCCTGTTCATCGCGCTGGGTGCTTTTGTGGCCACCAGCGTGCTGGGGGCCATGGGCGACTGGACGGGTTCGGGCGAGTGGTGGCGCAACCTGGTGGCGGTGTTGCCCGCCATGGTCATCGCCATGGCCGTGGCCGCTGCCCTGGGTTTGGCGTTTGAGCGCTTCATTGTGCGGCCGGTGTACGGCCAGCACCTCAAACAAATTTTGATCACCATGGGCGGCATGATCATGGGCGAGGAGCTGATCAAGGTCATCTGGGGCCCGCTGCAAATCGCCTTGCCCCTGCCCGAAGCCCTGCGCGGCTCGGTGTTCTGGGGCGATGCGGCGATTGAGAAATACCGCCTGCTGGCGGTGGTGGTGGGGCTGGCCGTGTTTGCCGCGCAGATGTGGTTGCTGGGTCGCACAAAGATCGGCCTGCTGATTCGCGCGGGGGTGCAAGACCGCGAGATGGTCGAGTCGCTGGGCTACCGCATTCGCCGCTTGTTTGTGGGGGTGTTCGTGGTGGGCAGTGCGCTGGCAGGCTTGGGTGGCGTGATGTGGGGGCTGTACCAACAAAACGTGGTGCCGCAAATGGGCGCGCAGGTCAACGTGCTGATCTTCATCGTCATCATCATCGGCGGGCTGGGCTCCACGGGCGGGGCGCTGATCGGGGCGTTGCTGGTGGGCCTGATGGCCAACTACACCGGATTTTTGGCTCCCAAGGTGGCGCTGTTTTCCAACATCGCGCTGATGGCCGGGGTGCTGCTGTGGCGTCCTCAGGGCGTCTACCCCGTGGCCAACCGTTGAAAGTTCGGACATGTTCAACCGTTTGATTTCCAACGACCAGCCCCGCAGCCGCCTGCTGGCCGTCTTGCTGGTGCTGACCTTGCTGGGTCTGGCTTTTGCACCTTTCCTGTTCCCGGGCGTCAAGGCGCTGTCGGTGGCGGCCAAGGTGCTGATTTTTGTGGTGCTGGTGGCGGGCTTTGACTTGCTCTTGGGCTATACCGGCATCGTGAGCTTTGCGCACACCCTGTTCTTTGGCATCGGGGCCTATGGCATCGCCATCGCGTCCAACACTTGGGGACCAACCTGGGCTTCATTGGCGGCAGGCTTTGCGCTGTCACTGGCCTTGAGCTTACTGCTGTCGCTGGCCATTGGCCTGTTTTCGCTGCGCGTGCGGGCCATCTTTTTTGCCATGATCACGTTGGCCGTGGCGGCCGCGTTCCAGACCTTGGCCTCGCAGTTGTCGGACTTCACAGGGGGCGAAGACGGTCTGAGCTTCAAGTTGCCTGAGCTGCTGCTGCCCAGCACCGAGTTCAGCGAAGAGCCGTTTTTTGGGGTGTCGCTCGACGGGCGTTTGCTGTGCTACTACCTGCTGTTCGTGCTGGCTGTGGCCATGGTGTTGACCTTGCTGCGCATCGTGAACTCGCCCTTTGGCCGGGTGCTGCAAGCCATCCGAGAAAACGAATTCCGTGCCGAAGCCATTGGCTACCGCGTGGTGGTTTACCGCACCTTGTCGAGCGTGCTGTCCGCGCTGTTTGCTTGCGTGGCCGGGGCCATGCTGGCGCTTTGGCTGCGCTACAACGGGCCGGACACCTCGCTGAGTTTTGAAATCATGATGGACGTGCTGCTGATCGTGGTGATTGGCGGCATGGGCACCATTTATGGCGCGGCCATCGGCTCGGTGCTGTTTTTGGTGGCGCAGAGTTATTTGCAAGACTTGCTGCGCTTGGCCAGCGACGCGACTGTGGCGCTGCCTTGGCTGTCGGCCTTGCTCTCGCCCGACCGCTGGCTGCTGTGGCTGGGCTTGTTGTTTGTGCTGTCGGTTTACCACTTTCCAAGCGGGGTGGTGGGGCGCTTGCGCAGCCGTGCCGCCTTGGCCCTTCTCCAAAACGGAGGCGTTTGACATGGCTTTCACATCCAACTACATCCAGTGCGCTGGACTGGAAATCCACTACACCGACTGGGGCAAGTCCGAACAAGGCACCGTGTTCGCCTGGCACGGCCTGGCCCGCACCGGGCGCGACATGGACGAGCTGGCCGCGCACCTGAGCGCGCAGGGCTGGCGCGTCATCTGCCCCGACACGGTGGGGCGTGGCCTGTCGCAGTGGAGTGCGGCGCCTGCCCAGCAGTATTGCCTCAAGTTTTATGCCCAACTGGCCCGCGAGTTGATGGACGCGCTCGATGTGCGCGCTGCGCACTGGGTGGGCACCTCCATGGGCGGGGCCATTGGCACCTTGTGCGCTGCGGGGTTGGTGGAGCCTGGTTTGAAGCACCGCATCTCGAGCCTGGTGCTCAACGACAACGCGCCCGAGCTGGCGCAAGCCGCCATCGATCGCATCAAGGCCTACGCCGGCACGCCCCCGGCCTTTGACACCGTGGGCGAGCTGGAAGCGTTTTTCAGGCAGGTGTACCAGCCCTATGGCTGGCTGAGCGACGCCCAGTGGAGGCGCTTGACCGAAACATCGACCCGCCGACTGCCCGACGGGCGCGTCACCCCGCACTACGACCCGGCCATGGTGATGCAGTTCACCGCCCACCCTGACGACTACCGCATCTGGGACCATTACGACGCCATTGAGGTGCCGGTGCTGCTGCTGCGCGGGGCACATTCTGACTTGGTGCTGCCCGAGACCGCCCAAGAAATGCGCCGCCGTGGGCCAGGCGCCAAAGGCTTGCTCAATCACATCGAAGTGCCCGGCTGCGGCCACGCCCCGGCGCTGAACGTGCTTCAGCAACTGGAATGGGTGACGGCGTTCATTCAGAACTGCTGAGCGGGTGTCTCAGGGTTTGTTTGGAGGCTGCAGCGGCGTGATCCGCTGCCAGTGCGGTGACAATCGACGCAGATATTTTGGAGAACCCGATGAAGCCTTTTTTGCTCTTGCCCGTGGCCGCTTTGCTGGCCTCAGCCGCCCAAGCCCAAAACCGCGAGGTCAACATCATCTGCTCGGCCCAAGCGGCTTGGTGCAGCATGATCGCGGTGACTTTTGAGAAAAGCCAGGGCGTCAAGGTCAACATGACGGCCAAGGGCTCGGGCGAGGCCTTGGCCCAGTTGGCCGCCGAAAAAGCCAACCCCAAGACCGACATCTGGTTTGGCGGCACGGGCGACCCGCACCTGCAAGCGGCCGAGCA
>JAHECM010000270.1 GCA_024641725.1 Limnohabitans sp.
AAAACTGGTTAAAAATACAGTTACTGGATAAAAAAACATGTTTATCCAGCCCTTTGATTTGAGGAGCCCACCATGTCCGACAGCCCCAAACTGACCCCGCGCCAGCAAGAGATCCTGGAACTCATCCAGAAAACCATCGCCACCACAGGCGCGCCCCCCACGCGGGCCGAGATCTCCAACATCTTGGGCTTCAAATCCGCCAACGCCGCCGAAGAACACCTCAAGGCCCTGGCGCGCAAAGGTGCCATCGAACTCGTCAGCGGCACGTCTCGCGGCATCCGCCTTAAAGGCACATCACGCAGTGCCCTGCGCCCCTCCTCTGACCTGTTCAGCCTGGCCTTGCCGGGTCTGGCCCAACTGAGCTTGCCCCTCATTGGCCGCGTGGCGGCGGGCTCGCCCATTCTCGCGCAAGAACACGTGGACCGAACCTACCACGTCGAAAGCAGCCTGTTCAGCGAGCAACCCGACTACCTGCTGCGCGTGCGCGGCATGTCCATGCGCGACGCGGGCATCATGGACGGCGACTTGCTGGCCGTCAAGGCCACCAAAGAGGTGCGCAACGGCCAAATCGTGGTGGCCCGTCTGGGCGAAGAAGTCACTGTCAAACGCCTGCGCAAAAGCGCCAACATGATCGAGTTGCTGCCCGAAAACCCCGATTACCAGACCATTGTGGTTTTGCCCGAAGAACCGTTCGACATCGAAGGCTTGGCCGTGGGCCTGATCCGCAACACCTTGCTGATGTAAACACCGCCGCAGGCACCAGGTGGCGGGCGCTGAACCGGACGAGCCGGACAGCCCTGATGCCCAGCGGCTCTATTTGTCAATCCTGCCTGTGTCCAACCTCCTGATCATCTGAAAGGTTTCACATGGGAATCGCTTTGCTCACCTTCTCGTCCCTGCTCCAAGGTTTTGCCGCCATACAACGCAGAGCAGCCCCCGCCCGGGCCAGGGTCAACCCGTCCCCGCTGGCCCGCACGCAGCGGTTCAGCAGCTCCTGCCACCGGGCGGCCAGCGCCGCCAAACTGTTGCCCCGAGCCGCCCTAACACCGGTCAGTGCAGCGCCCACACCTTTGCGGGTGGTTCGCCTGTCAGAAGGTGGGGAGCGCCCCGGTTCAGCCGGACGCATGGTGATTTCTGGCCGCATGGCCGACGTGTGCGCCGAACTCGACCGCTTGGTTGCCCGCGAAGCCGCTGCACTCGGCCACTGACCGCCCCCCTAACCCGGACCCAGGACTCGGCCCACGCCACTGCGTCCCGCCAACTCCGCCGACCACTCCCCCTGCAACCGAATCCCTCACCAGGAGCCGATTCCCCGTCAAGGCACAATGTGGGCTATGAACATTGTGATCCTTGACGACTATCAGGATGCGGTGCGCAAACTCGACTGCGCCGCCAAACTCGAAGCCTACCCCGCCAAAGTTTTCACCAACTCGGTCAAAGGACTGGGGCAACTCTCTGTGCGGCTCAAGGATGCGGACGTCATCGTCTTGATCCGCGAACGCACTGCGCTCAACCGCGCCTTGATCGAAAAGCTCCCTAAACTCAAACTGATTGCCCAAACCGGCAAGGTCGGGAGCCACATTGACCTGACTGCTTGCACCGAACGCGGCATTGCCGTGGCCGAAGGTGTGGGCTCGCCCGTAGCCCCTGCCGAGTTGACCTGGGCGCTGATCATGGCCGCCACACGCCGTTTGCCGCAGTACATCGGCAACCTCAAGCATGGTGCTTGGCAACAGTCTGGGCTGAAAGCGGCCTCCATGCCTGCCAATTTTGGTCTTGGTGTGGTGCTCAGGGGCAAGACCCTGGGCATCTGGGGCTACGGCAAAATTGGCCAATTGGTGGCCGGCTTCGGCAAGGCTTTTGGCATGAAGGTGCTGGTTTGGGGCAGTGACGAGTCACGTGTGCGGGCAGCACGCGACGGCTTTGAGGCCGCCACCGGCCGCGAAGCTTTTTTTGAGCAATCGGATGTGCTGTCGGTGCATTTGCGCCTGAACGAAGCCACCCAAGGCATCGTCTCGGCCGACGATCTGGGCCGCATGAAACCCACAGCTTTGTTCGTCAACACCTCCCGGGCTGAGCTGGTTGCGCCCAATGCCTTGATCAGCACGCTCAACCGAGGCCGCCCAGGACTGGCCGCCATTGACGTGTTCGAGTCCGAGCCCATCTTGCAAGGCTCTGCTTTGCTGCGGCTCGAGAACTGCATCTGCACACCACACATTGGTTACGTTGAAAAAGACAGCTACGAGCTGTACTTTGGGGCTGCGTTCGACAACGTGGTCAACTACATCAAGGGCACCCCCACCAACATCGTCAACCCCGGCGCACTGCAGGTACGCCGTTGAGTCAGGGCCACGCACACCCCCCAGAGGCGCGCTTGCCCGGGGTGCTGTGGCCAATGATGTTTGGCAATGTGGTCATCGGCATGGGCATCATGATGCTGTCCGGTTTGCTCAACGACATCCACACGGCGCTGCAAGTGTCTGTGACCACCGCAGGGCAGTTGATCACGGCGTCGGCCTTGGTGGTTTGCTTGGGCGCACCCTTGATCGCAGCCAGCGTGGGTGGCTGGGACCGCCGCCGTCTGTTGGTCGGCAGTCTGTTTTGGTACGCGGGTTTTCATGCGCTGGCCGCACTGGCACCTGACTTTGCCCCATTGCTGGGCCTGCGCATGCTGGCCGTGTTGGCTGCCGCCGTTTACACCCCACAAGCCGCCGCCTGCATTGGCCTCTTGGTGCCACAGGCGCAACGGGGCCGGGCCATTACTTTTGTGTTTCTGGGTTGGTCGGTTGCCTCGGTGCTGGGCACGCCACTGGGGGCCTGGATTGGCGGGACTTTCGGCTGGCGCTGGACTTTTGGCTTGATGGCTGCACTGTCCATGGTGTCGGCCCTGTGGCTGGCCGCACGCATGCCTCGGGGCATTGCACCACCGACTTTGTCGGCCTCGGCTTGGCGTCAAACCTTGGGCTCGCTGACCTTGATGATGACTTTGAGCATCACGGTCGTGTCGGCTGCGGGGCAGTTTGTGCTGTTCAGTTACCTGGCCCCGTATGTGGTAGAGCGCTACCAAGCCAGCCCAGCTCAACTGAGCCTGCTCTTGGCAGCCTATGGTTTTTGCGGTTTTGTGGGCAATGCCTGGGTGTCGCGCCACATTGACCGGCTCGGCGCTGCGCGCGCCATGACGCTGGCCTTGAGCACCATTGCCATCGGCATGGCCTTGACCAGCCTGACTCACACCTTCACGGCCTTGTTGTTCACGATCTTGCCCTGGGGTTTGGGGGTGTTTGCCTCCAACTCGGCCCAGCAGGCGCGCCTGGTGGGGCTGGCCCCGCAGCTCGCCCCGGCCTCGATCGCGCTCAACACCTCGGCCATGTACTTGGGCCAGGCCATCGGGGCCACCCTCGGCGGCTGGTTGATCTTGCACCAAGGCTTGGCGGCCTTACCCGGCGTGGGCAGCCTGGGCTTGGTGGCCGCGCTGCTGCTGAGTGGCTGGGCCGCGCGCTTGGCCAAACGGCAAGCCGACTCGGGAGCTGCCTGAAGCCAAGGGCATCTGCCCCATAATTGACAGGCTACTGACAAGTGGCACTGCACACAGCCCAGGCCACTTGTCCCTGCTGACGATTCTTTATCCATTCAGACCATGACACCAGCATTCAACACAGTCGCCGTGATCGGCGCCGGGGCCATGGGCCGCGGCATTGCGCAAATTGCCGCCCAAGCGGGCAGCCAAGTTTGGCTCTACGACGCGCAGCCCGAAGCCATTCGCAAAGCCCACGAAGCCGTGTGCCAACAATGGGACAAATTGGCCGAAAAAGGCCGACTGACGGCCGAAGTGGTGGCCGGACACAAAAGCCGGCTGCACCGCGCTGCCAGTCTGCAAGACCTCGCGGACTGCGAGCTGGTGGTTGAAGCGATTGTTGAAAAAATCGACATCAAGAAAGCTGTTTTTGGCGATCTCGAAAAAGTGCTCTCGCCCACTGCCGTGCTGGTGACCAACACCTCTTCCTTGTCGGTCAC
>JAHECM010000271.1 GCA_024641725.1 Limnohabitans sp.
ACCAAACGCGAGCTGATGTCCATGATGCGTTCGACCTCGACCAAGTGGTTGGCCTTGAGCGTGTTGCCCGTGGACACCAAGTCCACGATGGCATCGGCCAAGCCCGTGAGCGGGGCCAGCTCCATGCTGCCGTAGAGCTTGATCAAGTCCACATGCACGCCCTTGGTGGCAAAAAAGTCGCGGGCAATCGTCGTGTACTTGGTCGCCACTTTCAGGCGCGCCCCGGTGCGCACCAGCGCCGCATAGTCGTCGTCGGCGCGCACGGCCACGCTCATGCGGCATTTGGCAATGTTCAGGTCCAGCGGCTGGTACAGGCCCTGGCCACCGTGCTCGATCAGGGTGTCCAGACCCGTCACGCCCAAGTCTGCGCCGCCGTATTCCACATAGGTGGGCACATCGCTGGCGCGCACCAACACCACGCGCACATTGGGCTGGTTGGTGGGCAAGATCAGTTTGCGGGATTTTTCGGGGTCTTCCAGCACCTCGATGCCTGCGGCTTTCAAGAGCGGCAGGGTTTCGTCAAAGATGCGTCCTTTGGACAGGGCCAGCGTGATCATTTGATTCTTTCGATGTCGGCGCCCACGGCGCGCAGCTTGGCTTCCATGCGGTCGTAGCCGCGGTCCAAGTGGTAAATGCGGTCAACGGTGGTTTCGCCCTCGGCCACCAGCCCGGCAATGACCAAGCTGGCCGAGGCACGCAGGTCGGTGGCCATGACGATGGCGCCCGAGAGTTTTTCAACGCCTTCGATGACCGACACCTTGCCGTCGATCTGGATGTGCGCGCCCAGGCGCACCAGCTCGTTGACGTGCATGAAGCGGTTTTCAAAAATCGTCTCAGTGACTTTGCTGGCCCCTTGCGAGACACAATTGAGCGCCATGAACTGGGCCTGCATGTCGGTCGGAAAACCGGGGTATTCGGTGGTGCGAAAGTTCTGCGCTTTGAGGCGGCCCTCCGACTTGACGCGGATGAAGCCTTCGCCCGCTTCGATGGTCGCGCCCGCGTCGCGCAGCTTGTCGATGACCGCGTCCAGGTGGTCGGCGCGCCCGTGGCGCAACACCACGTCGCCGCCTGTAGCGGCCACTGCACACAAAAAGGTGCCCGCCTCGATGCGGTCAGCCACCACTTGGTGCTGCCCGCCGTGCAGGCGGTCCACGCCTTGGATGCGAATTTTGCTGGTGCCGTGGCCTTCAATCTTGGCGCCCATCGCGATCAGCATTTCGGCCAAGTCAGCGATTTCGGGCTCTTGGGCGGCGTTTTCGAGCACCGTTTCGCCTTCGGCCAGGGCAGCGGCCATCATGAAGTTTTCGGTGCCGGTGACGGTGACCATGTCGGTGGTGATGTGCGCGCCCTTCAGGCGGGTGCGGCCTGCGGGCAAGCTGGCGATCATGTAGCCGTGCTCCACCTCAATGACCGCGCCCATGGCCTGCAAACCTTTGATGTGCTGGTCCACCGGGCGCGAGCCAATGGCGCAGCCGCCGGGCAGCGAGACTTTGGCGTGGCCAAAACGCGCCAACAACGGGCCCAGCGCCAGCACCGATGCGCGCATGGTTTTGACCAACTCGTAAGGCGCTTCAGGGTTGCTCAGGCCACCGGCGTTCAGCGTCACGCGGCCGTCTTCGTGGTGCTCAGCCGTCACGCCCATGTTGCGGATCAGCTTGAGCATGGTGGACACGTCTTGCAGGCGCGGCACATTGGCCAGCGTGACCGGCTCGGCCGTGAGCAAGGCGGCGCACAGCTCGGGCAAGGCCGCGTTTTTGGCCCCGGCCACGTCGATGGTGCCTTGCAGGCGGTTACCGCCACGAATTTTGAGTTTGTCCATGGTCTTGAGTCGCTCAGCGAGGCTGGGCCGCCCATTCGGCGGGGGTGTAGGTTTTCATCGACAAGGCATGCACTTCGTCGTTTTGGATTTTTTGGCCCAAGGTGGCATACACCTTTTGGTGGCGAGCGATCAGGCGCAAGCCCGTGAAGGACTCAGAGACGACCACGGCGCTCCAGTGGCGGCCGTCACCCTCGACTTCGAGGTGGGCACAGTCCAAGCCTGCGGCAATGATGGCGTGAAGTTGCTCAGCGTTCATGGGGGTTCAGCTCCGGATTTTGTAGCCGGTGCGCAAGAGGTGAAGGGTCAGCCCACTGATGGCGGCCAGGGCAGTGCCCACCACCGCCAGACTGATCCAGGGGGAGACATCGCTTTGGCCAAAAAAGCCGTAACGGAAGCCGTCGATCATGTAGAAAAACGGGTTGAGGTGGCTCAGCTGCTGCCAAAAGGCTGGCAGCGAGTGGATGGAATAAAACACGCCCGACAAAAAGGTCATGGGCATGATGATGAAGTTTTGAAAAGCCGCCATTTGGTCGAACTTTTCGGCCCACAGCCCGGCGATCACGCCCAAAGCGCCCATCATGGCGGCGCCCATGACGGCAAACGCCAAAATCCAAAGCGGGTAGATGAACTGGATGTTGACCATCCAGCCGGTGATGGCGAACACGCCCAAGCCCACCGCCAAACCACGCACCACCGACGAACCCACATAGGCCACAAACCAGCTGCGGTGCGACAAGGGGGTGAGCAACAAAAACACAATATTGCCCATGATCTTGCTTTGCACCAGGCTCGACGAGCTGTTGGCAAAAGCGTTTTGCAGCACGCCCATCATGATCAGGCCCGGCAACAAAAACGAGGTGTAGGCCACTTGGTCATAGACCTTGACGTGGTCTTCGAGCACATGGCCGAAGATCAGCATGTAGAGCACCGAGGTGAGCACGGGCGCGGCGATGGTTTGGAAAGCCACTTTCCAAAAACGCAGGACTTCTTTGTAGAGCAGGGTTTGCCAGCCGGTCATGCCGAAACTCCTTGGGCAGGTTGTTTGCGGTTCATGACTTCCAAGAAAACGTCTTCCAAGTCAGGCTGACGAATTTCCACGTCTTCGGCCACCAGGCCCGCCGATCGGATGGTGGCCAGGTGGTTTTCAATTTCGAGCGCGTCGTGCACCGGCAGCTGCACGATGCGCCCGGTCACCCGCGCCACAGCGGCCAGAGCCGAGGGCAAGTCGCCGTCGAGCTTCATGCGCAGCACCTGGCTGGTGGCGGACTTGAGCAGGTCCGAAGTGCGCTCCAGCGCCACCACTTGGCCGCGCTTGAGCATGGCAATGCGTCCGCACAGGGCCTCGGCTTCTTCCAGGTAGTGCGTGGTGAGCAGCACCGTGTGGCCTTGTTTGTTGAGTTTGGCGATGAACTGCCACAGGGTCTGGCGCAGCTCCACGTCCACGCCTGCGGTGGGTTCATCGAGCACGATCACGCGGGGCTTGTGCACCAGCGCTTGCGCCACCAGCACGCGCCGCTTCATGCCGCCTGAAAGCTGGCGCATGTTGGCGCCCGCCTTGTCGGTCAGGCCCAGGCTGTCGAGCAGCTCGTCGATCCAGGCGTCGTTGTGCTTGACGCCAAAGTAACCCGACTGGATGCGCAGCGACTCGCGCACCGTGAAAAACGGGTCAAACACCAGCTCTTGCGGCACCACGCCCAGCAGGCGGCGGGCGGCGGCGTAGTCAGTCTGCACGTCGTGGCCGTGCACTTGCACAGTGCCTTGGCTGGCCCGCGTCAGGCCCGCCAAAATGCTGATCAGGGTGGTTTTGCCCGCGCCGTTGGGGCCCAGCAGGCCAAAGAACTCGCCCTCTTGAACCTCAAAGTTGACTTGGTCGAGCGCACGGAATGCCGCAGCGCCCTCCTGTTTGGCAGGGTAGATTTTGGAAACGGTTTGGAAGGAAAGTGCGGACATGAACTGCCTATTTTAAGTGTTCCATGGGCCTGCACCGACCCGCCCCCAACGGGCAGCTCAAATGGCGGGATATACCGGCCCTGAGTGGGCACTCAGGCACTCAAAAGCGCCATCACGCCGTACAAATTGGCCAAATCTTGGAGCTTAGGCGGCATCTGCTGCACTTGAAACGACTGACCCAAAGCCAAGGCCTCGCGTCGGCACGCCAGCAAAACCGACAGCGCCGAGGAGTCAAACTCG
>JAHECM010000070.1 GCA_024641725.1 Limnohabitans sp.
TGCCAGATGAACGAGTACGACTCGGACAAGATGGCCGATGTGCTGGGCGCGGCCCAAGGCTACGAGCCCACACAAGACGTGGACGAGGCCGACCTGATTTTGTTCAACACCTGCTCGGTGCGCGAAAAAGCCCAAGAAAAAGTCTTCAGCGACTTGGGCCGGGTGCAGCACCTCAAAGCCAAGGGCGTGTTGATTGGCGTGGGCGGCTGCGTGGCCAGCCAAGAGGGCGCCGAGATCATCAAGCGCGCACCTTATGTGGACGTGGTGTTTGGGCCGCAGACCCTGCACCGCCTGCCCGAGCTGCTGGCCGAGCGCGAGCGCAAACAGCGTCCACAGGTGGACATCAGCTTTCCTGAGATCGAAAAGTTCGACCACCTGCCGCCCGCCAAGGTGGACGGGGCCACGGCCTTTGTGTCGATCATGGAAGGCTGCAGCAAATACTGCAGCTACTGTGTGGTGCCCTACACCCGGGGCGAAGAAGTCTCCCGGCCTTTTGACGATGTGTTGGTCGAAGTCGCGGGTCTGGCCGCGCAGGGCGTCAAAGAAATCACCCTGCTGGGCCAGAACGTGAACGCCTACAGGGGCAAGATGGGCAACACGGCAGACATCGCCGACTTTGCGCTGCTGCTCGAATACGTGGCCGACATGCCCGGCATCGAGCGCATCCGCTACGTGACCAGCCACCCCAACGAATTCACCCAGCGCTTGATCGACGCGTACGCTAAGATCCCCAAGCTGGTGAGCCACTTGCACTTGCCGGTGCAGCACGGCTCGGACCGCATCCTGATGGCCATGAAGCGCGGTTACACCGCCATGGAATACAAGAGCACCATCCGCAAGCTGCGGGCGATCCGCCCCGACATGTCGCTCAGCAGCGACTTCATCGTGGGTTTTCCCGGCGAGACCGAGGACGACTTCAACAAGATGATGAAGTTGATTTCCGATGTGGGCTTTGACACCAGCTTCAGCTTCATCTTCAGCCCCCGCCCCGGCACGCCTGCGGCCAACCTGCACGACGACACGCCGCACGAAGTCAAGCTGCGCCGACTGCACCACCTGCAAGCCACCATCGAAGAAAACGTGCAGCGCATTGGCGAAAGCCGCGTAGGCACGGTGCAGCGCATTTTGGTGGAGCGACCTTCACGCAAGGACGCCACCGAGCTGGCCGGCCGCACCGAGTGCAACCGGGTGGTCAACTTCCCCGGCGGTCCCCACATGGACCGCCTGATTGGACAAATGGCGGATGTGCGCATCACACAAGGGCTGTCCCACTCGCTGCGCGGCGAGTTGCTGATCCGGGACTGATCAGGGTGAGCCCGGCCGGGCGACTTGGCGATTGCTGAGTGGCCCTGACTGCAGGGGGGTGGACAACCCCCTGCATGCGCGAAATCAGCGCGGCATGCCGGGGAAGCCCCCGCCACCGCCGCCCATCATGCCTTTCATGGCACCCATGCGCTTCATCATCTTCATGAGGCCGCCGCCCTGCATTTTCTTCATCATGTCCTGCATTTGCTCAAACTCTTTGAGCATGCGGTTGACGTCTTGCACCTGAACGCCTGCGCCCGCTGCGATGCGGCGCTTGCGGGTGGCTTTGATGATTTCAGGTTTGCTGCGCTCCTTGAGCGTCATGCTGTGGATGATGCCTTGCTTGCGGGCGATGTCTTTTTCGACCTTGCCCATGTCCATGGACCCGGCCTTTGCCGTGAGCTGGCTGGGCAGTTTATCCATCAGGCTGGACAGGCCGCCCATTTGTTTCATCTGCTGGATTTGGGCCAGGAAGTCGTTGAGGTCAAATCCGCCACCGCTCTTGACTTTGGCCGCCAGCTTTTGGGCGGCCTCCATGTCCACACCGGCAGCGACTTGCTCAACCAGAGCCACGATGTCGCCCATGCCCAAGATGCGCCCAGCATGGCGTTCGGCATCGAACACTTCCAGGCCGTCGATTTTTTCGCTCGTACCGGCAAACTTGATGGGCGCGCCCGTGATCTGGCGCACCGACAGGGCCGCGCCACCGCGCGAATCGCCGTCCAACTTGGTCAGCACGATACCCGTGAGCGGCAGGGCTTCGCCAAAGGCTTTGGCGGTGTTGGCCGCGTCTTGGCCCTGCATGGCGTCCACCACGAACAGGGTTTCGACCGGCTCCAATTCGGCGTGCAGCGCCTTGATCTCGGCCATCAGGGCTTCGTCAATCGCCAGGCGACCGGCGGTGTCCACCAGCAGCACGTCAAAGTAGTGCTTGCGGGCGTAGTCGATGGCGGCGCGGGCGATGTCGATCGGTTTTTGGTCGGGCGAGCTGGGGAACCATTCAGCCCCGGCTTGCGCCGTCACGGTCTTGAGCTGCTCGATGGCCGCAGGGCGGTACACGTCACCCGAAACGGTGAGGACTTTCTTTTTGCGCTTTTCGATCAGGTGCTTGGCCAGCTTGGCGGTGGTGGTGGTTTTACCGGCACCTTGCAAACCGGCCATCAAAATCACTGCGGGCGGCTGCGCGGCCAGGTTGATGTCAGCCACGCCCTCGCCCATGGTGGCGGCGAGTTCTTTGTTGACGATGCCGACCAGTGCTTGACCGGGCTTGAGTGAGCCAATGACTTCCTGACCCAGCGCCTTGTCTTTGACGCGGGCGATGAAGTCGCGCACCACGGGCAGTGCCACGTCCGCCTCCAGCAAGGCCATGCGCACTTCGCGCAGCATGTCGGTGACGTTAGCTTCGGTGATGCGCGCCTGGCCGCTGATCGTCTTGACCAGGCGTGAAAGTTTGTCGGTGAGGGCGGTGGCCATGATTGCAATCTGAAAAAACCGCTGGCCAAAACGGCAAGGCCACTGTGGCCGTGCCTGAAAGGCTAAACTCGGTTCCATGATTTTAACGAGTACCCCCCTCTGGATCTGGCTGGCCTCTGTGCTGGCGGTGCTCGCCTACGCCCTGCCTGTTGTGGCCCCTCGTTTTTGGACCGATGCCAGCGCCCGCCGGTTTCTGGGCTTGGCCTGGGCCACCCATGCGGCCAGCCTGCTGGGCTTGCTGGCCGGGCCCGTGCGTTTTGGCTTTGCGCCCGCCCTGTCCGTCACCGCGTGGCTGGTGCTGACCGCCTACATGGTGGAGCGCCAGTTTTACCCCCAGCTCAAAGCCCGCTGGGCCATGGGCAGCCTGGGGGCCGCCGCCGTGTTGCTGGCCCTCTGGTTTCCGGGTGCCCCGCTGCACGTCCAAGCCTCGCCTTGGCTGCCCTTGCACTGGGCACTGGGCTTGTCGGCTTACGGCATGTTCGCGGCAGCCGTGGTGCACGCTTGGATGATGACGCTCAGTGAGCGTGACATCCGCCTGGCGCACGAGACTGGCAGCGGACTGCCCCTGCTGACGCTGGAGCGGCTGATGTTTCGCTTCATCACTGCCGGCTTTGTGCTGCTGACCGCCACCTTGTTGGCCGGCACCTTGTTCGGCGAACACCTTTACGGACAAGGCGGCAGTGCTTGGCGTTGGGACCACAAACGGATCTTTGCCCTGCTGTCCTGGCTCACCTTTGCGGTGCTGCTGGTGGGTCGGCGGCAATGGGGCTGGCGCGGCAAGCGGGCTGTGCGCGTGCTCTACATCGGTGCGGCCTTGTTGCTGTTGTCGTATGCTGGCTCGCGCTTCGTTCTGGAAATTCTGCTGGGGCGTGCCGCATGAAGTTTTTGATTTGGTTTTTGGTGATTTTTCTGATCTGGTGGGCCTATACGCGCACCCAAAAATCCGCGTCAAAAAGCCCACCGCCACTCACCAACGAGCCCACCCAAGACATGGCCAGGTGCGCCCATTGCGGCATCCACCTGCCGCGCGATGAAGCCATTCGCGGCGAAAAAGGCGACTACTGCAGCGCCGAACACCGCACCGCAGCGCAAGACCGCAACCCCGCCTGAAATCCGCCGCAGCCCATGCCCCTCTCCCCGCTTTGGCAACACGGTTGGAACAGCCGCGCAACCCGCCTGGACTCTCCCAATTTTGGCCCTCGCCCCCCAGCGGCCTGCGTTGATCTGGTCGTCGTCCATTCGATCAGCTTGCCCCCAGGCCAATACGGCGGCAACGAAGTTCAGCACTTGTTCACCAACCAGCTGGACTGCTCGGCACATCCGTATTACGAGCAACTGCGCGGTTTGCAGGTGTCGGCCCATTTCTACATTCGCCGGGACGGACAACTGTGGCAGTTTGTGAGTTGCGACGACCGCGCTTGGCACGCAGGGCAGTCCGCCTACCGTGGGCGCAGCAACTGCAACGACGACTCGATTGGCATCGAACTCGAGGGCTTGGAGGGCCAATTGTTCGAAGACGCGCAATACCAGGGCCTCATCACCTTGTGCCAAGACCTTCGCCACTGCTACCCGGTGGCGCACATTGCCGGGCACGAACACATTGCCCCCGGCCGCAAGCTAGACCCAGGGCCGGGCTTTGACTGGCCCCGCCTGGTGTCCGCGTTGGATTTTTCCCACGGGTGTTTTCCCGGCTGATGAGCTTCAGCGCCAGCGACGTCAAAATATTTTTTTGATGTCCTTTGGGGTCGTTTTCAGGCCCACATTGCAGCGCCTCTTTCTGCATTGACATGGCCCAAGCCAGTGAAATTGCGCCTTTGCCCAGAAAACCCTTTGCAAAGCCGCAAAAAATATGGATATCGCCGATCGAATGCACCAGCGATGCGGCTTAGAAAGGCCCATTTCAAAAGCTGAAAAGATCCACCAAGCGAGGTCCTCCAGTCCCCGCCATGCAGGGGGGGATGGCTCCAATCAGAATTGCCCGGTACACTACATCTAGTGGTCAGAGCACCTCTCAGACACCAGATGTAGCGTTCAGGCAGATTTTCTTAAATTTGCCAAATTTAGAGACTCAGCCCATTTCACGCCCACCCAGCCCTGTTCAAAAAGACACAACAATGACCCTGCAAACCGACCTGAACATCTCGGCCCCCGCCTCCGGCATGCTGAACCAACCCACCTTCGAAGCCGGTGTGGCCCCAACCCTGCATGCGCTGGCCCACTACCAAATCATCCGCCGCAACGGCGCTGTGGTGCCTTTCGAGCCCAACAAGATCGCCGTGGCCCTGATGAAAGCCTTCTTGGCAGTGCACGGCACCCAAGGCGCAGCATCGGCCAGCGTGCGCGAAGTTGTCGAGCAGTTGACCCAAAACGTGGTCCGCGCCCTGATGCGTTCACGCCCTGGCGGCGGCACCTTCCACATTGAAGACGTCCAAGACCAGGTCGAACTGGGCCTGATGCGCAGCAGCAACCATGAAGTGGCCCGCGCCTATGTGCTCTACCGAGAGCGCCGCACCCAAGATCGTGCACAACAACAGGTGGCTGCAGAACCTGCGGCAAGCGAACCCACGCTGCACGTGATCGACGGCGGCAAACGTGTGGCCCTGGACCTGAACTACCTCAAATCCCTGATGGTCAACGCCTGCGCGGGTTTGGGCAAAGACGTGAGCGCTGAGCCCATCGTGGCAGAAACCATGCGCAACCTGTACGACGGCGTGCCCATGGAGGAGGTCTACAAAGCCTCCATCTTGGCTTCGCGGACCCTGATCGAAAAAGACCCGGACTACACCTATGTGACCGCCCGTTTGCTGATGCACACCATCGCTAAGGAGATTTTGGGCACCGAAGTCACCCAGGCCCAGATGGGCGACGCGTACATCGCGTACTTCCCCAAATTCATCCAAAAAGGCGTGGACAACGACCTGCTGGACGAGAAGCTGCTCCAGTTTGACCTGGCCAAACTGGCCCAAGCGCTCAAACCCGAACGCGATCTGCAGTTCGACTACCTCGGCCTGCAAACCCTTTACGACCGCTACTTCTTGCACGTGCGCAAGACCCGCATTGAGATGCCCCAGGCCTTCTTCATGCGCGTGGCCATGGGCTTGTCGCTCAACGAGGTCGACCGCGAAGCCCGCGCCATCGAGTTCTACGAAATCCTGTCCTCGTTCGACTTCATGTCGTCCACCCCCACCCTGTTCAACAGTGGCACCTTGCGCTCACAACTGTCGAGCTGCTACCTGACCACCGTGCCCGATGACTTGGACGGCATTTACGAATCGATCAAAGAAAATGCCCTGCTGTCCAAATTTGCCGGTGGCCTGGGCAACGACTGGACGCGTGTGCGCGCCATGGGTTCGCACATCAAAGGCACCAACGGCGAATCGCAAGGCGTGGTGCCTTTCCTCAAAGTGGTCAACGACACCGCTGTGGCGGTCAACCAAGGTGGCAAGCGCAAAGGCGCGGTCTGCACGTACTTGGAAACTTGGCACCTGGACATCGAAGAATTTCTGGAGCTGCGCAAGAACACCGGCGATGACCGCCGCCGCACGCACGACATGAACACGGCCAACTGGATCCCAGACTTGTTCATGCGCCGCGTCATGGAAAAAGGCGACTGGACCCTGTTTTCGCCCTCGGATGTGCCCGATCTGCACGACCTGTTTGGGCAAGCCTTCGAAAAAGCCTATGTGGCTTACGAGCAAAAAGCCGAGCGCGGCGAAATTCGTCCCAGCAAGAAAATTCCCGCCAATGACCTGTGGCGCAAGATGCTGTCGATGTTGTTTGAAACGGGCCACCCTTGGATCACCTTCAAAGACCCTTGCAACGTGCGCTCGCCCCAGCAGCACGCCGGCGTGGTGCACTCATCCAACCTGTGTACCGAGATCACGCTCAACACCAGCGACACCGAAACCGCTGTGTGCAACTTGGGCTCGGTCAACCTGTCCAAGCACCTCAAGGATGGCCCCAACGGCAAGATTCTCGACCGCGAAAAGCTGCACAAGACGATTTCTACCGCCATGCGCATGCTCGACAACGTGATCGACATCAATTACTACGCCGTCAAAAAAGCGCGTGACTCCAACCTGCGCCACCGCCCCGTGGGCTTGGGCCTGATGGGCTTCCAAGATGCTTTGTACGAAATGCGCATTCCCTACGCATCTCAGCAAGCGGTTGAATTTGCAGACCAGTCGATGGAAGCGATCTGCTACCACGCCTACTGGGCGTCGACCGACTTGGCCAAAGAACGCGGCCAATATTCCAGCTACAAAGGCTCTTTGTGGGATCGCGGCATCTTGCCCCTGGACACCCTGGATCTGCTGACCCAAGAGCGCGGAGGCTACGTCGAGGTCGACCGCTCCAGCACCCTGGACTGGGAAGCGCTGCGCAAAAAGATCGCCCAAGACGGCATGCGCAACTCCAACTGCGTGGCCATTGCACCCACGGCCACCATCTCCAACATCATTGGCGTGGATGCCTCCATTGAGCCTTGCTTTGGCAACCTCTCGGTCAAGTCCAATTTGTCGGGCGAGTTCACCGTCATCAACGCCTACTTGGTGCGCGACCTCAAACGCCTGGGCTTGTGGGACGACGTGATGGTCATGGACCTCAAACACTTCGACGGCTCACTGCGCCCCATTGACCGCGTGCCACAAGAGATCAAATCTCTGTACGCCACCGCCTTTGAAGTCGAAACCACTTGGTTGGTCGAGGCTGCCGCACGTCGCCAAAAATGGATCGACCAGGCGCAATCGCTCAACATTTACATGGCGGGCGCATCGGGCAAGAAGCTCGACGACACCTACAAATTGGCTTGGCTGCGTGGCCTCAAAACCACCTACTACCTGCGCACCACCAGCGCCACGCAAGTGGAAAAATCCACCGTGAAAGCGGGCTCGCACAATTCCGTGTCCTCAGGCATGCCCACCGGCGGCATGAGCGCAAACGAAGCGGCGCCCTCCGCATCGGTGAGCTCCGCGCCAGCCACCGATGTGAAATTCACTGCCATCGACGATGTCGGTTGCGAAGCTTGCCAGTGATGTCCTTGCGTCGCGCTCCCACAGCTGTGCGCTGCGCGATGCAATTGAACAACACTTCGGGCCCATGCATGCGCAGAATGTGAATCACTGCTTTGCAATTCACGCGCATGCTTTCATAATTTGAGAATTGGAATTTTTTATGTTGTCCTGGGACGATCAAGCCAAACCTGCATTGCAGCCTGCAATGCCCTCATTCGGTGGTGCAGCACCTGCACCGGCTGCCGCATCGACGACGGCCACACCCAGCCCACGGCGCATGACCGCCGCCGACAAGCGCATCATCAACGGGCAGACCGACGTCAACCAATTGGTCCCCTTCAAGTACAAATGGGCCTGGGAAAAATACTTGGCCACCTGCGCCAACCACTGGATGCCGCAAGAAGTGAACATGAACCGAGACATCGCCTTGTGGAAAGACCCCAACGGTCTGACCGAAGACGAGCGCCGCATCGTCAAGCGCAACCTAGGCTTCTTTGTGACCGCCGACTCACTGGCCGCCAACAACATCACACTGGGCACCTACCGCCACATCACCGCGCCCGAGTGCCGTCAGTTTTTGCTGCGCCAAGCCTTTGAAGAAGCGATCCACACCCACGCCTACCAGTACATCGTTGAATCGTTGGGCCTGGACGAAAGCGAGATCTTCAACGCCTACAACGAAGTCCAGTCCATCCGCGACAAAGACGAGTTCTTGATCCCGTTCATCAGCGCGGTCATGGACCCGCACTTCAAAACAGGAACCCTCGAAACCGACCAGACCTTGCTGAAGTCCTTGATCGTTTTCGCATGCCTGATGGAAGGCCTGTTCTTCTACGTGGGTTTCACCCAAATTTTGGCCTTGGGACGCCAAAACAAAATGACTGGCGCGGCCGAGCAGTACCAGTACATCTTGCGCGACGAGTCCATGCACTGCAACTTTGGCATCGACCTGATCAACACCGTGAAGCTGGAAAACCCCCAGCTGTGGACCGCAGAATTCAAAGCCGAAATCAAAGCGCTGTTCCTCAAAGCTGTCGAACTCGAATACCGTTATGCCGAAGACACCATGCCACGCGGCGTGTTGGGCATGAACGCTTCGATGTTCAAAGGTTACCTGCGCTACATCGCCAACCGCCGCGCCACGCAAATTGGCCTGGAAGAGCTCTTCCCGAACGAAGAAAACCCGTTCCCATGGATGAGCGAAATGATCGACCTGAAGAAAGAACGCAACTTCTTTGAAACCCGGGTCATCGAATACCAGTCTGGCGGAGCCCTGTCTTGGGATTGATCCCCTGAACACTTCTCACATGAAGACCCCTCACAAGCCACGCCCCATGCATGCTCCGGCAGCCATGAGGTGTGGCTTTTCCGCGTTCATGGTGTTGAGGCCGGCCTCAGCACCATGGATCGCTTTGTGCTCTCCAACAGGCACAGAGTGTTTCCCTTCCGTTGATTTTTCAACTTGATCAAGGAGAAAACCATGGCAACTGCAAAAAAAGCAGCAGCGAAAAAAGCTGCCCCCTCGAAAGCTGTAGCAAAGAAAGCTGCACCGGCCAAAAAAGCCGTCGCCGCCAAAAAGCCAGCTGCTAAAAAAGCTGTAGCGAAAAAAGCTGCACCGGCCAAAAAAGCTGCACCAGCCAAAAAAGCCGTTGCCGCTAAAAAGCCAGCAGCGAAAAAAGCTGTAGCCAAGAAAGCTGCACCGGCCAAAAAAGCCGTCGCCGCCAAAAAGCCAGCAGCGAAAAAAGCTGTAGCCAAGAAAGCTGCACCGGCCAAAAAAGCCGTCGCCGCTAAAAAGCCAGCAGCGAAAAAAGCAGCACCAGCCAAAAAAGCCGCTGCCGTCAAAAAGCCTGCTGCGAAGAAAGCTGTAGCCAAAAAAGCTGCTGCCAAGAAGCCCGCCGCGAAAAAGCCTGCTGCCAAAAAAGCAGCCAAAAAACCCGCTGCGAAAAAAGCCTCCAAAGCACCCGCTGCCCCTGCTGCGCAAACCACTCTGAGTCCTCAAGCTGCGTGGCCGTTTCCTTCGGCCGCCAAGCCCTGAACCAGAGCTCGGGCGTTAGCCTAAAAACCCCAACACCTGCCAAGGTGTTGGGGTTTTTTTTGAATTGAAATTCAGCGCGCGAGGAGACGCAGTTGCGCCTGGCTGGCCAGCAAGTCAGGGGGCACATCCACCTGCATATTGCCTTGCCAGCGCTGCCCTGCGGCCAACTCAGGCGGTGCCGCCGTTGCGCCCGAGGTCAAGCGTTGAGCGGCCACCTCTTGTCCTTGCGCGTTGAGCAGTTTGAGCGCCAAGTCGGGCACGGCCAAAGGCACGGCCGCTGAATGCTTGAGCGTCCAACTCAAGCGATAGCCCATCCCCTCCAAGGCCATGGGTTCAGCCTGCAAAGACCACACCGTCAGCGGTGGCTGCCACTGCGCCTGGCATGCTGCGCTGGTGCACCACTGAGACAGCACACGGCCGGCCTGGGGCCAATGCGCCAAAAAGGCTGTCCGCCCAGCCAGCAAGCCTTGAAACACCAAGACAATCGCAAGCCCCATCGTCAGCGCCACCAGAGCTTTGGGCTTGCGCGATGCCCCTGCAGACGAGGTCTTTGAGCCCTCGTCTGGCATGTCGTGGTCCGCATTCGGGGCCTTGGCAGGGGCTTCGCCTTGCTGAGGGACTGCAGCGAAGTCCGGAAGCTTGAAGGACTGCAAGGCGTCCGCAAACGCATGAATGGGCGAAGCATCGGCAACATCGGACGTCTCTGGTTGAGCAACCGGCGGCGTTGTCGCGAAGGCTGAAGGCGTGGGTGTTGCGGGTGTGGGTGCCGATGAAGACATGGGCACCGGAGGTGACAAGGCATCGGTACCTGCAACAAACGGATCGGGCGACTCTTTGTGCAGCAAACGCTCCAAGTCAACACGCCCACCCAGCTGTGGCGCGCCCACATTGACGCGTTCGGTCAAGGTGGGAATCACATCGGCCGCCACCACGCGCCCGGCACTGTCAAAAACATGCTGACACGCGCCGCAGCGCAGCCATCCGTTTGCTTGTTGAAGTTGTTCAGACGCCACCGCATAGACGGTGTCGCAATCGGGGCAACGGGTGATCCAGCTCATGCGCTTGATTTTAGAGTGCAACCAGAGCGCCGAATCTGGCACGCCATCAAAGCGCTTTTTGGGCCGTCATCAGAATCCAACCATCTTCACAGTCGGCCACTTGCAAGGACAACCAAGGCG
The DNA here is from genome assembly GCA_024641725.1 of Limnohabitans sp. Lineage (GTDB taxonomy): Bacteria > Pseudomonadota > Gammaproteobacteria > Burkholderiales > Burkholderiaceae_C > Limnohabitans_A. The sequence continues at coordinate 11,004 of JAHECM010000070.1, forward strand.
CATAAGCGGCTTGCAGCTCTTCGGCTTGACGCTCCAAAATGCCAGCGAGCACCAAGTGGCCTCCTGCTTGCACATGGGCGCACAGCAAAGGCGCCAGCACCTTGAGTGGGGTGGCCAAAATATTGGCCAACACGGTGTTGTATGCGCCCTGCGCCCGGTCAGGCAAGCCCGCATTCAGGGCCACGCTGTTGGCTTGCGCATTCAATTCGGTCGATGTCACGGCGGCTTCGTCGATGTCCACCGCGTCAATCTGACGGGCCCCGTGCTTGGCCGCGCCAATGGCCAAAATGCCAGAGCCACAACCGTAGTCCAGCACGCGCTGGCCATCGAGTGGGTGGGTTGCGATCCAGCGCAAACACATGCGGGTGGTCGGGTGGGTGCCGGTGCCAAATGCAAGACCCGGGTCCAAGCGGATGATCTGCCGGGCCTGCTCAGGCACCTCGTGCCATGTGGGCACGATCCAAAATTCGGGGGTGATTTCGACCGGGGCAAATTGCGATTGGGTCAAGCGCACCCAGTCTTGGTCTTCAACTTTTCGAACACCCAACACCTGGCAAGACTCAAAAAAATCTTGTGCCGCCAGCAACTCGCAGGCCTCCTTGGCCTGTGCTTCCTGCGCAAACAAGGCCACCAAGCGTGAGCGCTGCCAACCCTCCTTGGGCGGCGGCATGCCGGGCTCGCCAAACAGCGCCTGCTCAGCAGGCGTCTGGGCGTCAGCGTCCTCGACCGACACGCTCAAAGCCTCCAGGGCATCGAGCGCATCACCAATGATTTCCACCCGCTCTTCGGGGCACAACATCAACAACTCGTACATCAGCGTTTGTGCTGGCTCAGCCAGTGCTCCAAATAGTGGATGTTGGTGCCGCCGGCCATGAACTTGGCGTCCACCATCAGCTCACGGTGCAGCGGCACGTTGGTGTTAATCCCTTCGATCACAGTCTCGGCCAATGCCGTTTGCATGCGGGCCAATGCCTGCTCGCGAGTGTCACCGTGCACGATCAACTTGCCGATCATCGAGTCGTAGTTGGGCGGCACAAAATAGTTGCTGTACGCATGCGAGTCCACGCGCACGCCAGGGCCTCCAGGCATGTGCCAAGAGGTGATGCGCCCGGGTGATGGCGTGAACTTGAACGGGTCTTCGGCGTTCACACGGCACTCAATGGCATGACCTCGGATCTGGATCTGCTTTTGGATAAACGGCAGCTTTTCGCCCGCAGCCACCATGATCTGGGTTCTCACGATGTCCACGCCCGTAATGAATTCGGTCACCGGGTGCTCAACCTGCACGCGCGTGTTCATTTCAATGAAATAAAACTCACCGTTTTCGTAGAGAAACTCGAATGTTCCAGCGCCACGATAACCAATTTTTTTGCATGCCGCCACGCAACGTTCGCCAATTTTTTCGATCAACTTGCGGGGAATGCCTGGCGCAGGCGCCTCCTCGATCACTTTTTGGTGACGACGCTGCATGGAGCAATCGCGCTCACCCAGATACACCGCGTTCTTGAACTTGTCGGCCAAGATCTGGATTTCGATGTGACGGGGGTTCTGCAGGAACTTTTCCATGTACACCGCAGGATTGCCAAAGGCAGCGCCCGCCTCAGCCTTGGTCATCTGCACCGCGTTGATCAGTGCTGCTTCGGTGTGCACCACACGCATGCCGCGACCGCCGCCGCCACCGGCGGCCTTGATGATCACCGGGTAGCCCACGCTTTTGGCGATGCGACGCACTTGGGCTGGATCGTCGGGCAATTCGCCCTCAGAGCCTGGCACGCAAGGCACGCCCGCGCGGATCATGGCCTGCTTGGCGGAGACCTTGTCGCCCATGATGCGGATCGACTCGGGCGTGGGACCAATGAACTGGAAGCCGCTTTTTTCGACACGCTCGGCGAAGTCGGCGTTCTCGCTCAAAAAACCATAGCCAGGGTGGATCGCTTCGGCATCGGTCACCTCGGCAGCCGAAATGATAGCCGGCATATTGAGGTAGCTCAGCGCTGAGGGGCCAGGCCCGATACAAACGGCTTCTTCGGCCAACTTGACGTATTTCGCCTCTTTGTCCGCCTCAGAGTAGACCATCACCGCCTTAACGCCCAACTCGCGGCAAGCGCGCTGGATCCGCAAAGCGATTTCGCCACGGTTGGCGACCAGGATTTTCTTGAACATGAAAGCCCCAGTGCTTATTCGATGATGAAGAGCGGCTGACCGTATTCCACCGCCTGGCCGTTTTCGCACAGGATCTGGGTCACGGTACCGGCTTTGTCCGATTCGATCTCATTGAGGATCTTCATGGCTTCAACGATGCACAAGGTGTCGCCTTCTTTCACCACTGAGCCAATTTGTGCGAAGGGTGCCGCACCGGGACTGGACGAACGGTAGAAGGTGCCCACCATGGGCGACTTGACGGTGTGGCCGGCTGAGGGGGCCACTTCGGGTGGAGCCTCGGCAGCGGCCAGGGGTGCAACCATTTGCGGCGCGGCAGCCATGGGTGACGCCATCATCATGGGTGCAGCCATCGCCACCCCCATGCTTTTGACAATGCGAACTTTGCCTTCGGCCTCGGTGATCTCGAGTTCAGAGACGTTCGACTCCGAAACCAAATCGATCAGTGTCTTGAGTTTGCGCAAATCCATAGGACCTCCATGCATCGGGAAATGTAATGCGCCGAATTTACCCTAATTTCAGGGAAAACACTGAAAAAACACGATTTCAGCCCCCCCCCAAGCACCCCCAAGCAGGCGCCGCAGCAGTCAAGACAGATCTTTCTGGGCCATGCCCAAGCCCCAAGCACATGCAGCGGCCAGATCAAGCCGCCTTGGCCACCCACTCAAGCAAGTCAGGTTTTGTCAATTGCCCCAGTTTTCGCGACAAAATGCGTCCATCTGCAGCGAACATCACACTGAAAGGCAATCCACCAGCCGCATTGCCCAGCGAGCGCATCAGCGCCGTGCCGTCCAAACCGGCCAAACCCAGTGGAAAAGTCAGCGGCTGCCGCTCCAGAAACCGTTTCACAGCGCTGGGCTGGTCGATCGCTAAACCCAGGACTTGCACACCTTTGCCAGCTTGTTCTTGCCAGAAGGCGTCGATCATGGGCAACTCCTCCACGCAGGGCGGGCACCAGGTGGCCCAAAAGTTCAGCAGCAAAGGCCGTCCCCGAAAATCGGCCATGTTCAGCGTGCCGCCTTGAGGCGTGCCAAAGGTCAACGCCCACAAAGCGCGTTCCGCCTCTGGCAAGGCCTCTTGCAGCTGCAAGCGCCAGCCAGCCACACCGGCGCCAGCAGCGGCAGCCAGCGCTCCCGCTCCCCACAACCAAGCTCGGCGTTGGACTCCTGATGGTTCATTGGACGTGTTCATGGCGGCAATTGTCTCAGGTGGGAGAAGCCAACAAACGCTCCAGGGCCGGCAAATCCCCCCGAGGCGCCCGGCCTTGGGCATCGGGCTGCAAGGCCCCGCGCAGGTCATCGAGGTCATAAATCCGCAAATGCACCCCGATGTCTTCCTCCAAACCGGGGCACCAGCTGTGCAGGCTGAGCACATCCACATCGTCACCATGCATGCCGCGCACTGAGCCGACCTCGTAGCGCTGGTTCTGGTTGATGAGCGCGATTTCGGCCGACTTGGCGTCTTCGCAAAACAGCGCCAGGTCAATGTCCGTCAGACGGGTGGCCCAACCCCGCCAAACCGCGCCAGTCAGGTGCGGCCTGAAGTCGGTCAAACGGCGCATCCAAAGCAGCGCATGCTCACGCAGCGCCCGCAACTCGTCAGGCTGGGTGTCTGCGCAAAACAGCGCCAGGTAATCCCAAACCTGCGCTTCGACCCTGTCGTTGTCCGGCAGCGCTGTGCGGCCCGGTAAACCCAGCGCTTTGAGCGCTCGCAGCTTGGCCAGCCCAAAAGACAAGCCTTCTTCGACAACCAGCCGGGCCGCCGTGGCCGCAATTTCTTCAGATGCATCACTCATGGGCCAGCATTGTGCATGTCGCGCTCTAAAATCCCTGCCCATGCATATACATATTCTGGGCATTTGCGGCACCTTCATGGGCGGTGTCGCGGCCCTGGCCCGAGAAGCGGGCCACAAAGTCACGGGCTGCGACGCCGGCGTCTACCCCCCCATGAGCGAGCAACTGCGCGCCTTGGGCATCGAGCTGATCGAAGGTTTCGGTACTGAGCAAATGGCCCTCAAGCCCGACATGTACGTGATCGGCAACGTGGTCAGTCGCGCGCGGCTGCCGGACGGCAACCCCAAGTTCCCGCTGATGGAAGCGATTTTGGAAGCGGGTGCACCCTATACCAGTGGCCCGCAGTGGTTGGCCGAGCATGTGCTGCAAGGCAAACATGTGTTGGCGGTGGCCGGCACGCATGGCAAGACCACCACCACCTCCATGCTCACTTGGGTGCTGCAGCACGCCGGTCTGCAACCGGGCTTTCTGGTCGGCGGCGTTCCACTGAACTTCGGTGTGTCCGCCCGCTTGGGCGGTGGCAAATACTTTGTCATTGAAGCCGACGAGTACGACACCGCCTTCTTTGACAAGCGCAGCAAATTCGTGCACTACCGGCCACGCACAGCGATTTTGAACAACCTCGAATTCGACCACGCCGATATTTTTGACGACTTGGCCGCCATCGAGCGGCAGTTTCACCACCTGGTGCGCACCGTGCCGGGTTCGGGCCGTGTGGTGGTCAATGGGCTGGAAGAAAGCCTCACCCGCGTGCTGGCCCAGGGCTGCTGGAGCGAAGTACGCAGTTTTGGGTCGGCCGTGTGCGATGTCGTGGCCGAGGGCGAACCAGCGCATTTCCAAGTGGTGCAAGCGGGTCAACCGGTCGCCGAAGTGCAGTGGGGCATTGGCGGCGTGCACAACCAGCTCAACGCATTGGCCGCCATTGCCGCCGCAGAGCATGTGGGCGTCAGCCCCGCCGTGGCAGCGCAAGCACTTGCCAGCTTTGAAAACGTCAAGCGCCGCATGGAGGTGCGCGGCACAGTGAACGGCATCACTGTGTACGACGACTTTGCGCACCACCCCACGGCCATTCGCACTACTGTCAACGGCTTGCGACGCCAAGTGGGCAGTGCCCGCATCCTCGCGATTTTTGAGCCTCGCAGCAACACCATGAAGCTGGGCACCATGAAAGCCCAACTGCCCTGGAGTCTGGAAGAGGCCGATCTGGCCTTTTGCCACTCAGGCGGCTTGGGCTGGGACGCCGAAGCGGCCCTCGTGCCCATGGGCACGCGAGCGCAGGTGGGCGCCAACATAGACGAAGTCATTGCACAGGTGCTTGCCCAAGTGCAACCCGGCGACCACTTGCTGTGCATGAGCAATGGCGGCTTTGGCGGCATCCACGACAAGTTGCTGGCCGCCTTGGCCCGCCAATGACGCCAGCCCCACCCCGCCGGGGCCTTTGCCCCGGCGTGTGCAGGTCAACGGGCGCGGCGCGCCTTCACGGCGTCTGACAACACCTGCAACACACCTACGCTGTCGTCCCAGCCGATGCAGGCATCGGTGATGCTCTGGCCGTAAGCCAGTTTGGACATGTCGTCTTTGCCGGGCGTGAACTTTTGAGCGCCATCGGCAATGTGGCTTTCGACCATGACGCCAAACACCTGGCGCGAGCCGCCGCTGATCTGCGCGGCAATGTCCTTGGCCACGCCGATCTGGCGTTCGTGCTTTTTGCTGCTGTTGGCGTGGCTGCAGTCCACCATCAAGGTCGCGGGCAGCTTGGCGGCTTCGAGTTCCTTGCAGGCCAATCCCACACTTTCTGAGTCGTAGTTGGGCGCTTTGCCGCCACGCAAAATCACATGGCAGTCCGGGTTGCCCTGGGTCTGGACAATGGCGACTTGGCCGTTTTTGTGCACCGACAAAAAGTGGTGCCCGCGCGCAGCCGCCTGGATGGCATCGGTCGCGATCTTGATGTTGCCGTCTGTGCCGTTCTTGAAGCCAATGGGGGCCGACAGGCCCGAAGCCAGCTCGCGGTGCACCTGGCTCTCGGTGGTGCGGGCACCGATGGCGCCCCAGCTGATCAGGTCGCCAATGTACTGGGGCGAGATCACGTCCAAGAACTCGCTGCCCGCAGGCAGGCCCTGGCGGTTGATCTCGATCAGCAGCTGGCGCGCAATGCGCAGCCCCTCGTCGATGCGGTAGCTCTCGTCCAGGTAGGGGTCGTTGATCAAGCCCTTCCAGCCCACGGTGGTGCGGGGCTTTTCAAAGTACACGCGCATCACGATTTCGAGCGTGTCGGCATATTTTTCGCGCAGGGGCTTGAGGCGACGGGCGTAGTCGAGAGCCGCTGCCGGGTCGTGGATCGAGCAAGGGCCGATGATGACCAACAAGCGGTCGTCCTTGCCGTGCATGATTTTGGCGATGGATTGTCGGGTCTTGGCGATCAGCGTTTCCGTCGCGGTGCCAGCAATCGGAAAAAAGCGGATCAAATGTTCTGGAGGCGGGAGCACGGTGATGTCCTTGATGCGTTCGTCGTCGGTTTGGCCGGTTCGGTCTGCAGCGTTGGGATACCAAGCTTCTGGTGCTGTGGTTTTGGCGTTCATCGTGGGCTCCTGAGATTGAAAAAAGGTCAAAAAAAACCGCCGGGCTGTGAGGCTCCGGCGGTGTGTATCGAGATGTTCGGGTGCTTATGCGCTCGCCTCTCGTCCGCCGGGGACTGAGAACCAAAAATAAAAAAAGTAAAAGGCGATGCGCGAAGACATGGGGTTCAATGTAGCACAGCTCAATGACAATTCCTGACAAGCGCGTCCGGGGACAAACCCTCGGGCCCGCTTTCAAGTTCAGGCCGTGCCCCCCACCGTGAGGCCTTCGATGCGCAGCGTGGGCTGCCCCACCCCCACCGGCACGCTCTGGCCCTCTTTGCCGCAAGTGCCCACGCCCGAATCGAGCTTCATGTCGTTGCCGATCATGCTGATCTTTTTGAGCGACTCGGGGCCGCTTCCGATCAGGGTGGCGCCTTTGACGGGGTATTGGATTTTGCCGTTTTCAACCCAATACGCCTGACTGGCCGAGAACACGAACTTGCCACTGGTGATGTCCACCTGGCCGCCCGCAAAGTTGGTGGCGTACAAGCCTTTTTTGATGCTGGCCACGATCTCTTGGGGGTCCTTGTCGCCACCCAGCATGTAGGTGTTGGTCATGCGCGGCATGGGCACATGGGCGTAGCTCTCGCGGCGGCCATTGCCGGTGGGCTTGACGCCCATCAGTCGGGCGTTCATGGCGTCTTGGATGTAGCCGCGCAAGATGCCGTCTTCGATCAACACGTTTTTTTGGCTGGCGTGGCCCTCGTCGTCCACGTTCAGCGAACCCCGGCGGTCGGCCATGGTGCCGTCGTCCAGCACGGTGACGCCTTTGGCCGCCACGCGCTGGCCAATGCGGCCACTGAAGGCACTCGAGCCCTTGCGGTTGAAGTCGCCTTCCAAGCCGTGGCCCACGGCTTCGTGCAGCAGCACACCGGGCCAGCCATTGCCCAACACCACCGTCATCTCGCCGGCGGGCGCGGGGCGGGCTTCGAGGTTGATGAGCGCGGCCGACACGGCCTCTTGCACATAGCTCTCGACCATGGCGTCGTCAAAATAGGCCAAGCCAAAGCGGCCACCGCCGCCACTGCTGCCCACTTCGCGGCGGCCGTTTTGTTCGGCGATCACCGTGACCGACAGGCGAATCAGGGGGCGTACGTCGGCCGCCAGCGTGCCGTCGGCTCGGGCCACCATGACCACGTCGTACTCGGTGGCCAAACCGGCCATGACCTGCACCACGCGCGGGTCTTTGGCTCGGGCCAAGGTCTCGACGCGGCCCAGCAAGTTCACCTTGGCCGTGCTGTCCATCGTGGACATGGGGTCCATCGAGGGGTAGAGCGAGCGGCTGGCCGAAATTTTGCGAGCAGGCACTTTGGCGCGCTTGTTTTGCCTGGCCTGGGCAATGGCGCGCACCGTCAGGGCGGCGTCCATCAAGGAGGCTTCGGAGATGTCGTCCGAGTAAGCAAAGGCTGTTTTCTCGCCCGACACGGCACGCACACCCACACCTTGGTCGATGCTGAAACTGCCGGTTTTGACAATGCCCTCTTCCAAGCTCCAGCCTTCGGAGCGGGTGTATTGAAAATACAGGTCGGCGTCGTCCACTGCATGCGCCTTGATGGCCGCCAAGGCTTTGCTCAGATGGGTTTCGTCCAAGCCAAATGGCTCAAGCAAGAGGGAGCGGGCTGTGGCCAGTCGTTCGATTGTGGGTTCGCGTGAAATCATCCCGGCATTGTAGGCAGGCCAGGCAAGCCCTGCTGCGCCAGGGGCGTCCGCCGCCCCGGCCTCAGGTCTGCACCAACTGCTTGGCCTTGGCAATCGACATCAAAATACCCAGCCCCAGCCCCAAAGTGACCATGGCCGTGCCGCCGTAACTGATGAAGGGCAGCGGCACCCCCACCACCGGCAAAATGCCGCTGACCATGCCCATGTTCACAAAGGCGTAAGTGAAAA
>JAHECM010000273.1 GCA_024641725.1 Limnohabitans sp.
ACCGGCAAGGGGGGCAGTTCCGTCTGCAGGTGATGGACTTGGCCAGCGGGCAAACGTCCGCCGTCACCGACACCTCGGCCGATGAGCGCCCCAGTTTTGCCCCCAACAGCCGATTGCTGGTGTACGCCACCGTGCAGCAGGGGCAAGAGGCATTGATGACGGCCACGCTGGACGGGCGCATCAAAGCCCGCTTGTCTGGGCGCAGCGGCGACATTCGGGAACCCCATTGGGGGCCTTTCCGAAAGTAAGGACTGCAAGCGAAGAATGTGTATTTTTTTTAATCTGGAGTGAATGGCAATGATCAAGAATGTTTTGGGTGGTTTGGCACTGGTGGCGCTGTTGGCCGGTTGTGCCTCGGGCGTCAAGTTGGACGATGTGCCGGTGGAAGACAAGTCCGCCACCTCATCTGCCACCGATGCTTCGGCCAATGGCGTGAACGCAGGCCAAAGCAACGTTTCGTCGGTTTTGGCCGAGAAGTCGGGCAGCGGCGTGGGCCCCGTGGGCACGGCGCATGTGGTTTATTTTGACTACGACAGCTTTGTGGTGCGTGCCGATGCGCGCCCCGTGCTCGAAAGCCATGCCCGCTTCTTGCAAAACAACAAGCAGCGCAAGGCCAACTTGGAAGGCAACACCGACGAGCGCGGTGGCCGTGAGTACAACTTGGCACTGGGCCAAAAGCGTGCTGAAGCCGTGCGCCGCGCCCTGATCCTGCTGGGCGTCTCCGACAGCCAGCTCGAAGCCGTGAGCTATGGCAAAGAAAAGCCTGCGTCCGAAGGTGCTGACGAAGCCGCTTTCGCCAAGAACCGCCGCGTTGAAATCCGGTATTGATCCATGACAACGCGCATGTTCTTGGCCGTGCCCAAACATTGGGCCTTTGCCAGCCTGTTGGTTGTGGGGTTTTGCGGCTTGGCGCAAGCCGGTTTGCTGGAAGACGACGAAGCCCGGCGCGCCATTTTGGACTTGCGCCAAAAGCTCGAAGCCAGCAACAACAGCATCAAAGCGCTGGATGAGCAAAATGCCCAGCTGCGCCGCGCATTGCTGGACTTGCAGGGCCAAATTGATGGCGTGAAAGCCGACCAGTCCAAAGGACGCGGTCAGTTTGAACAACTGGCCCGTGATTTGTCCGAGCTGCAGCAACGCCACAAAGACGTTCAAGTCGGTTTGGACGAGCGCCTGCGCCGGTTTGAACCGATCAAAGCCACGGTCGATGGCCGCGAGGTCATGGTCGATCAAACCGAAAAACGCGACTACGAACAGGCGCTGGACGTTTTCCGCAAGGGCGACTTCGGCGCCGCTCGCAATGTGCTGATGGGGTTTGTGCAGCGTTACGGCCAAAGCGCCTACCTGCCCTCGGCCCTGTTTTGGCTGGGCAATGCCGAATACGCGACCAAGGACTACAAAGAGTCCATGGCGCATTTCCGCCAGTTGTTGGCCTTGGCCCCGACGCACCCGCGTGCGGCAGAGGCCATGCTGGCGGTGTCCAATGTTCAGCAAGAGCTCAAGGACGCCAAAGGCGCTCGCAAGACGCTGGAAGACTTGCTCCTCACCTACCCAGGCACTGAAACGGCAGCGACTGCCAAAGACCGACTGGCGCGTTTGCGCTGATCACCGACAGAACACCGACAGAACATCGACATGAGCATTGAGCAATTACAGCTCCTGAGCCAAACGGTTCAGGGGCTGACTTTTTTGGTGGCGCTGGTGCTGGGCTTCATCCTCCAACGCAGCCATTTTTGTTCCATGGGCGCGGTCAGCGACTGGTTGATGATGGGCAGCCCTGCACGGGCCAAGCAATGGGCGCTGGCGCTGGCTGTGGCCACCTTGGGTTGGGCGGCTTTGCAAGGTGTGTGGGGCTTGGACCCGCTCCAAACCGTGTACAACACGGCGCGCCTGACCTGGCTGTCTTTGCTGCTGGGGGGGCTGATGTTTGGCGTGGGCATGGTGCTGGCGTCGGGCTGCGGCAGCCGCCTGCTGGTGCGCTTGGCGGGGGGCAACCTCAAATCCTTGGTGGCGCTTTTGAGCATGGGCGTGGCCGCAGTGGCCACGATGCGGGGCTTGCCCGGCGTCTGGCGCAGCCAGACGGTGGACCACATCGCGCTGGCCTTGCCGCACGGCCCCTTTGCCGGGGGCTGGCTCTCGGGTGCAAGCGGGTGGAGTCTGCCCATTGCGAGCGCCGTGGCCGCTGCTGTGGTGGCGCTGGCCTTGCTGGCCTGGGCCTTGTCCAAGCGGGCCGATGTGGATGCTGCTTTTTGGCTTGGCGGACTGGGCGTGGGCGGCGCAACGGTGCTGCTGTGGTGGATCAGTGGCGTATTGGCCTTTGTGCCCGAACACCCAGAAACCTTGGAGGCGGTGTTTTTGACCACCGCCAGCGGGCGCAGCGAGTCCATGAGCTTTGTGGCCCCTGTGGCGTATTGGCTGGATGCCCTGATGTATTTCAGCGACGGCAGCAAGCGCCTGACGTTTGGCATGAGCTTGGCGTTGGGGGTGCTGGCCGGCGCGGGCCTTGGGGCGTGGCGCGATGGGAGTTTTCGCTGGCAAGGCTTTACCCAAACGCCCGACCTGGCTCGCCACTTGTTGGGTGGCGCCCTGATGGGGGTGGGGGGCGTCATGGCCACGGGCTGCACTTTTGGCCAAGGCATGAGCGGCTTGTCCACGCTGAGTGTGGGCAGTTTGGTGGCGTCGGTGGGCATTGTGCTGGGCACGGTGCTGACCCTCAAATGGCAATTGGCCCGTGCCTGACATGGAAACCGACTTGAACGCCGCCGAGCTGGACGCACGCCGTTTTGGCGGGCTGCAGCGTTTGTACGGGTTGGCTGCGGCCGCGCGCATCCGCGCCGCGCATGTGGTGGTGGTGGGCATAGGCGGCGTGGGCTCTTGGGCCGCCGAGGCGCTGGCGCGCAGCGGTGTGGCGCGGCTCACACTGATCGACATGGACCACATCGCCGAGTCCAACATCAACCGACAAATTCACGCGCTGACCACCACCTTTGGCCAGTCCAAGGTTTTGGCTATGCAAGCGCGCATCGCCTTGATCAACCCCGAATGCCAAGTCGATGTGGTGGACGACTTTGTCAGTGCCGACAACTGGCCGGCTTTGTTGACCGCGCTGCCTGACGCAGTGATTGACGCCTGTGACGAAGTCAAGGCCAAGCTGGCCATGGCGGTCTGGGCGCGCTCCACCAAAACCCCTTTGGTGTGCGTTGGGGCCGCTGGCGGTAAACGGCTGGCCCACAAAGTGGATGTGGATGACTTGTCAGCCGTCACCCACGACCCTTTGCTGGCTGTGTTGCGCTACCGTTTGCGCAAACACCACGGTGCGCCCAAAGAGGGCAAACGCATCGGCTTGTGCTGCGTCTTCAGCCGCGAAGCGGTGGCCCCTCCCGATGCTTCTTGCGCGCTCGAGGGCGATGGCTCGCTCAATTGCCACGGCTATGGATCTGCCGTGGGCGTGACGGCCACTTTTGGCATGTGTGCGGCTTCAGAAATTTTGAATTTTTTGGCGCGTGCGCCTGAAAGCCAAAAAATTGACGCTATAATTTGAGTCTTGCTGCAGTGCACCGCACAGCAGCAAAGGGACCATAGCTCAGTTGGTAGAGCAGCGGACTTTTAATCCGTTTGTCGTGGGTTCGACCCCCGCTGGTCCCACCAGAAAAAGCAAAAAAGCACTTTGTATTTCCGTACAAAGTGCTTTTTTCATGGCGCGTCCCTTTTGGCCCAAATGGGTGCCCCAATCCCCGCCCCAACCCCCGCCCCAACCCACTGCAAGAAGCCCCCTCCATGACCCTCGAATCGGATCGCCAAAATGAATTGAAAAAGATGGTGCTGTGCGAGCCATGCTCGGGCATTCAGCGCAACTGGCGGCGTGCGCCAGGACATGCCGAGTTGGTGCAGGGGGCCAACCGCAAAGAGCAGCGTGACGGCGGCATGGCCACCATCACACGTTACCGCTGCGACCGCTGCGGCACGGCTTGGGAATACGAAAACAACAAAGCCGACCAGCACGC
>JAHECM010000284.1 GCA_024641725.1 Limnohabitans sp.
CCGGCCCCGTTTACCAAGCGGGCACGCTCAGCGGCAACCCCGTGGCCACCGCCTGCGGTTTGGCCACGCTGCGCGAAATTGCCAAGCCCGGTTTTTATGAAGCCTTGGGCGCCCGCACCCAGAGCTTGGTTGACGGTCTCAAAGGCGCCGCAGCCGCAGCCGGTGTGCCCTTTGCCGCCGATTGCCAAGGCGGCATGTTCGGCTTTTTCTTGCTGCCCGAGCTGCCGCAAAACTACGCCAAGGTCATGACCAGCGACAGCCCCAAGTTCAACAAACTCTTCCACGGCTTGCTTGACCGCGGTGTGTACATCGCCCCCGCTTTGTACGAAGCCGGTTTTGTGAGCGCCGCCCACACCGACGCCGACATTACAGCCACCGTGCAAGCGGCCCGCGAAGCATTTGCCCTGCTGTGATGAAAGCCCCACTCGCCTTGCTGTTGCTGATCGGCGTGGGCACGGCACAGGCCGACTTGGACACCCGCCGGCTGTGGCTCAACGCGGGGTTTTATTCCGCCCACTTTGACAGCGGCAAGGGCCTGCGCAACGCCAATCCGGGTTTTGGCTTCGAATACAAACTGGACGACGCCTGGTCGGCCACTGCCGGCCGCTTCATCAACAGCGACAGCGCACAGTCCAGCTATGTGGGGGCCTACTACCAACCTTGGACCTTGGCGGGAGCCAAACTGGGCGTGGTGGCCGGGGCCTTCAACGGCTACCCCAAAGCCTTCAACGGCGGCTGGTTTCCTGCCGTGATTCCGGTGGCCACCTGGGAAGGCGAGCGTTTTGGCTTGAACGTGGCCCTGGTGCCGCCCCTTCAAGACCGGCTGTATGGTGCGGTGAGTTTTCAGCTCAAGGTGCGCCTGAACTGACCCCCAACACGACTTCCCCCGTCAAAACTGGGCTCAGGCACCGCTTCGGGCAGGCATAGGCACAAAGCTGGCACGGGCCTTGGCGTCCAGGCTGTCGTTGAGCATGCCCAGCAAAGTCAAAAATTGCTCGCGCTGGGTGTCCGTGAACGGGCTCATGAGCTCCTCATACGCCTGTTGCACGGGTTGCCGTGCCTCTTGCAACAAACGCTCGCCCGCTGGCGTCAAGCGCACCGACATCTGTCTGCGATTGTCTGGGGCGATCTCTCGCACGCACACGCCGCGCTCCTGCAAGCCTTTGAGCACCCGCAACACCGTGACCTTGTCGAAAGCCAAGGCTCTGGCCAGCGTCGATTGGTCCACGCCCGGTTGGCCCTCGATCACACACAGCACACCATATTGCGCCGATGTCAAAGCCAGACTGGCGCAATTTTTCTCAAAAATGGAGGCTGAAATTTGGTGCGCCCTGCGCAACAAAAATCCGGGCCTTTTGTAAAGGTCTTGCAGGGCCATGGGGCAGGGATTGTATGGATGAAATCCACAACAGAATGGTGAATAATCGTTGGCATACTAACGCACAAAGCAGCGCACATGACCCCCTCACGACGACACCTGGCCACACTTTTGGGCGCCGGCCTGATGGGCTTGAGCCCCATGGCGCAAGTGCTGGCACAAACCCCTGCGAATCAGCCAGCCCTCAAATTGATCGTGCCCTTCACGCCGGGCACCGGCATTGACCTGATTGCGCGCACCTTGGGTCCCAAATTGGCACTGCGGCTCAATCGGCCGGTGGTGGTCGAAAACCGCGTTGGCGCCTCCGGCAACATCGGTACGGAAGCCGTGGTTCGCGCCGCCCCCGATGGGGCAACTTTGCTCGTGAGCGTGAACACCTTGGTGATGAACCGTGCCCTGTACCCCGGCTTGAGCTTTGACCCGGTCAAAGATTTGATGCCCATTTCTCAGACCAGCTGGGGACAGCTGCTGCTGGTGACGCACACCAAATCTGGCTTCAAAACCGCCTCAGACCTGGTGCAAGCAGCGCGCAGCCAGCCCGGCAAAATCAACTACGCCTCCCCTGGCTTGGGCACCCCACACCATTTGTCCATGGAGCTTTTCAAAAATACAGCCAAGGTGTTTTTGACCCACATCCCTTACCGAGGCACGGGACCGGCTGTCACCGACTTATTGGGTGGCCAGGTGGACGCCATGTTTTTACCCATCCATGTGGCCTTGCCACACATCCGATCGGGCCGCCTGACCGCCCTGGGCATTGGCAGTGACAAGCGCCACCCCTTGCTGCCCGACTTGCCCACACTGGCCCAAGCCAACGCAGGCAATGTGAACGTGGACATGTGGTTCGGCATCTTTGCGCCCAAGGGCACGCCCGCAGAACTGATCAACCTCTACAACCGCGAAATCAACTTGCTGCTGACAGGCGACGACGTGAAGTCGGCCTTTGTTTCACAAGGCATGGACCCCAGCGGCAGCACACCGGCCGCCTTTGCCCAACTGGTGGAGCGCGACGCTGAACGCTGGGCACAGCTCATCAAAGCCCAGGACATCAAGGCCGACTGAACAAGTCCACCGTTAGCGGGTTGTAGGGGTACAGCCAGTTGTTGCGCGAAGCGGCAATGTTGCGGTCTTTGAAGGCCTGCTTCATTTGCTGTGCATCGGCAATGTGGTACAGGTCCCCCATCTCGGTTGACTCCCGCACCACCCGCGCCGCCCGTGGCGCACGGTGCTCTTGGTACACCTTCAGGGCCTGCGCCAAAGGCATGGGCAGGGCCACAGCACGCGCCAGCACCGCAGCGTCTTCGATCGCCATGGCCGCACCTTGGGCCATGTAAGGCAACGTTGGGTGCACCGCATCGCCCAACAGGGCCACACGGTCCGTGCACCACGTCATGACTGGCTGGCGGTTGTTGAGCGCCCAACGGAAACACTGGTCACGGTCCACATTCTCAATGGCGGCGCGCACCACCGGATGCCAACCCGCATAGTCTTGGTCAAGCTCCTCCCAAGGTTTTCGCGAGGTCCAAGACTCTTCCTCCCAGGGGCGCTCCACGCAGCCCACAAAATTGAGCACTTGCCCTGCACGCATGTAGTACATGACCGCATGGTTTTGCGGGCCACACCAGATGGAGGAGACCAGATCCGGTCGCAACGCAGGGGCAATCCGCTCAATGGGTATGGCCAGCCGCCAAGCCACCTGCCCTGTGAACACCGGCGGCTCGGTGTCCACCACGTGGCGGCGCACCACCGACTTGATGCCATCTGAGCCCACCAACATCTCGGCCTGCGCAGTGCGGCCCTCCTCGAAGCGCACGGTGACGCCCGTGGCATCCTCCTGCACGTCCACCGCGCGGTAGCCGAGCTGCAAGGCTTGCGGGTCCAGCGCCTGCACAACGCCCATCAAGGCGGCATGCAAGTCCCCCCGATGCACTTGGTAATACGGGTGGCCGTGCTGGCGTTCATGGGCCTGCCCCAATGGGATCTCGTGCAACAACTCGCCCGTGTCAAAGCGGCGAAATTCGAAGGCGCGCGGCTTGACCGAGACTTGCTCGAGCCGTTCACGCAGACCCAGGTCGTAGAGCACCTTGACCGCGTTGGCGCTCATTTGCACGGCAGCGCCCACCTCATTGACCTGCACGGCCTGCTCATAAATTCGGACCCGATGCCCTTGCCGCAGCAAACTGGCCGCAGCCGTCAAGCCGCCAATGCCAGCGCCAATCATTGCAATGTCCATGCCCTGCTCCTCATCTTTTTAAAATTCGTTAGCATGCTACCAGACAGCAGGCATGCCCTCCTAATAGGCTCGCGACATGGCGCCGCTGGCAAGGCGCTGCACGGTTGCATGGCTTGGACCGATCTCGCGCCCTTGTCCTGCGGGTTGATGTCGTACACCCAGGCTGGATGCGTCCGTTGCCAAGGGATAAGCGGCGATAATTGCGCCCTTGCATTCACGTCCAGCTCGGGCGCTTGCCAATCCCGAAGGACGACCATGAAAAAAACATTCCCCCTGCAAGCCGAAGGCAAACACCCCGACCGCATCCTCGAAGCCGTCAAGCACGAGATCCGCAAATACTTCAAGCGCGAGCGCAACCGCGC
>JAHECM010000088.1 GCA_024641725.1 Limnohabitans sp.
CCTTCGGCCCCGTGGCCGGTGTGGCGCTGGCACTGAACATGGTGGTTGAAAACCTCCTGTTGATCCCCTTCTTGCTGGCCGTTGCCGATGCGCAGGGTGGCCCTGCTGGTCAGTGGCGGCAGGTCATCGTGCAGACCTTGAAGAAACTGGTCAAAAATCCCATGATCTGGGGCATCACTGGGGGCTTTGTTTTTTCGTGGTTTGACCTCGAATTGTCTGCGCCGCTGGCCCGCACGGTGAATTTGTTCGCCCAAGCCAGCATGGTTTTGTCGCTGTTTGTGATTGGCGGCTCTTTGGTGGGGCTCAAAGCCGAAGGCTTCAGGGGAACGGTCACGCAAATCACTTTGGGCAAGTTGTTCTTGCACCCGCTGGCCATGTTTGTGGTCCTGAGCTTTGTGATTCCGGTGGCCGATCCGGCCTTGCGCTTGGCCGCCTTGTTGTCGGGTGCCTTGCCTATGCTGGGCATCTTCACCATCCTGAGTCAGCGCCACGGTCACGGCACCACCAGTGCGGCGGCTTTGCTGCTCACCACCATTGGATCGTTCTTCACGCTCAGCACCTTGTTGTTGGTTTTGCAGCGCCACGCGTTTTGATCAAGGCTTGAGCCACTGATGCGCTACCTCGGTGATCAGCGCCAGAGTGGCTTGTTGGGTGAGGGTGGTGGGGCGCAGCGAACTGATGGCGGTAGTCAGCAGGATGGTCAGCGGCGGATCACAAAGGGGTCGCACCGAGAACGCCGAAGGCCGCACCGAGCGCATGACGGCGTTGCGTGAGAGGATGGCATAGCCCGCGCCATCGGCCACCAGGTCCAGGATGGCGCTCACGCCGTCGATCTCCAGCGCGATCTGCGGGCGACAGCCGATGGCTGCCATTTCGGACTCCACATGCATGCGGATCGCGTTGGGCCGGGTCGGGATCACCAGGGGCAGGGCGGCCACTTCGTGCAGCGTGATGGGCGGGGGCGGGGGGTCTTCTTGCAAGCCGGGCGGGCGTGGCTGCACCAGCAGCAGTTCTTCTTGCACCAGTGGGGTGTGCTCGATGTCGGACACCTGACTGGGGTTGTAGAGCACGGCGATGTCCAGGCGGCCGTTTTGCAGGTTTTCTTGCATGGCGGTGGACAGGCCCTCGCTGATGGACAGCTGGGCCTCTGGGAATTTCTGGCGAAATGCCCGGGTCAGGGGCACTGTCAGCACCCTCGCCACGCTGGGCGGCAGGCCCAGCGCCACGCGGCCTGACAAACCGCTGCGGACACGACCCAGTTCCTCTCGGGCCCGTTCCACTTGGTGCAAAATGCCGCGCCCATGTTCCAGCAGCAATTGGCCCGCTTCGGTCGGGGTGGCCCCGCGCCCATTGCGCACCAGCAGGTTTTGGCGCAGTTCCACTTCGAGCAGGCGCACCTGGCGGCTGAGTGCAGGTTGGGCGATGCCCAGCACCTGGGCGGCCCGCGTGAAGCTGCCCAGTTCGGCCACGCGCACAAAGTATTCCAGCTGTTTGAGGTCCATGGTGAAGGCTCCGTTAGCCCAATTTTGTCATATCCATGGCTTGGTTATGCGAATTTGTTCTAGCTGGTAGATGGAGCGGCCGCTTGGAACCCGGCCTGCGCGGACGCACAATCGTGGCAACGATTTTTGTGCCACAGGAGAACCCATGAGCCAAGCCCAGCCCCTGATCATCGACGTCCACGGTCACTACACCACCGCCCCCAAGGCGCTGGAAGACTGGCGTAACAAACAAATTGCCGGCATCAAAGACCCTGCGTCTATGCCCAAAGTCTCTGAGCTCAAAATCAGCGACGACGAGTTGCGCGAAACGATTGAGACCAACCAACTGGCCAAGATGAAAGAGCGCGGCTCGGACATCACCATCTTCAGCCCGCGCGCCAGCTTCATGGCCCACCACATTGGCGACTTCAACGTCTCGTCCACCTGGGCGGCCATTTGCAACGAGCTGTGCTTTCGCGTCGCGCAACTGTTCCCCGACCATTTCGTGCCGGCGGCCATGCTGCCGCAGTCACCTGGTGTGGACCCAGCCACCTGCATTCCCGAGCTGGTCAAGTGCGTCGAGCAGTACGGCAACGTGGGCATCAACCTGAACCCCGATCCGTCCGGTGGTCACTGGACCAGCCCCCCTTTGAGCGACAAGGCTTGGTACCCCATTTACGAAAAAATGGTCGAGTACGACATCCCCGCCATGATCCATGTGAGCACCAGCTGCAACAGCTGCTTTCACACCACCGGCGCGCATTACCTGAACGCCGACACCACCGCCTTCATGCAGTGCCTGACCAGCGACCTGTTCAAGGACTTCCCGACGCTGAAGTTCTTGATTCCGCACGGCGGCGGCGCGGTGCCCTACCACTGGGGACGCTTCCGTGGCTTGGCGCAAGAGCTCAAAAAACCGTTGTTGTCTGAGCATTTGCTCAATAACATCTTCTTTGACACCTGCGTGTACCACCAGCCGGGCATTGACTTGCTGACCAAGGTGATCCCGGTCAAGAACATTTTGTTCGCGTCAGAGATGATCGGCGCGGTGCGCGGCATCGACCCCGAAACCGGCCATTACTTTGACGACACCAAGCGCTACGTGCAAGCCACGGCCAACCTGAACGAGCAAGACCGTTACATGGTCTTTGAGGGCAACGCCCGCCGCGTGTTCAAGCGTCTGGATGACCAGCTCAAGGCCAAATGCCAGTGATTTATTTGTAGGAGCGACGCCCCCGTCGCGATTGCTGTGGATATGGCCATGGATCGCGGCCCAGGTGCGGCACCTCTCAGACCTACCCCTATCAGGAGAAAACCATGTACGAACTCGGCGTTGTTTACCGCAACATCACCCGCGCGGACCGCGCAGCCACCGACGGCTTGGCCGCTTTGGGCTCCGCCACCGTGCACGAAGCCATGGGCCGTGTCGGCCTCATGAAGCCTTACATGCGCCCCATCTATGCAGGCGCGCAGGTGTCCGGCACTGCGGTGACGGTACTGCTGCACCCCGGCGACAACTGGATGATGCACGTCGCTGCTGAGCAAATTCAGCCCGGCGACATCGTGGTCGCGGCCATCACCGCCGAATGCACCGATGGTTACTTTGGCGACTTGTTGGCCACGTCCTTCATGGCGCGCGGTGCACGCGCACTCATCATCGACGCCGGCGTGCGCGATGTGAAAGAGCTGACCCGCATGGGCTTCCCTGTCTGGAGCAAAGCCATCAGCAGCAAGGGCACGATCAAGGCCACCGTGGGCTCGGTCAACATCCCCGTGGTGTGCGCGGGCATGATCGTTCACCCCGGCGACGCCATCGTGGCCGATGACGACGGTGTGGTGTGCGTGCCCCGGGCGATGGTGGCCAAGACACTTGCAGACGCCCAAGCCCGCGAGGCCAACGAAGGCGCCAAGCGCGAAAAACTCGCGCAAGGCGTGCTGGGCCTGGACATGTACAAGATGCGCGAGCCTTTGGCCGCTGCGGGCCTCAAGTACATCGACTGATTGTCATCACCAAGACGGGCGCAAGTCACAGGCCCGTCTCTACCCAAGCAGGAGACAAGATATGACGATTCGCAAACACGTGGTACTTTGGGTGGGCATGCTGGGCCTGTGCGTTTCGGCGTTCGCCCAAAGCTACCCCAGCAAACCGGTCAAGGTGGTGGTGGGTTACGCAGCGGGCGGCGCAGTCGATGTGGTGGCGCGCACCATCGGTCAAAGCCTTTCGGGCAGCATGGGCCAGCCCTTCGTCGTCGAGAACAAACCGGGTGCGGGCACCAACATCGCCGTCAAATCCGTGATTGCTGCCGAACCCGATGGCCACACCCTGATGATGGCGGCCAATGCTTTGGCGGCCAACATGGCGCTGTACCAACCGCAGCCTTTCGATGCCGAAAAAGACTTGGTGGCGGTGTCGCTGATCGGCCGTGTGCCGGTGGTCATCGCGGCCAACGCATCGGTGCCTTACAGCAACATCAAACAGCTGCTCGATGCGGCCAAAGGCAAGCCCAACAGCATCTCGTATGGCTCGCCAGGCAATGGCTCAACCCCCCACATGGCCACCGAATTTTTCACGCGCGCTGCGGGCATTGACTTGCAGCACGTCCCATACCGAGGCGGCTCGCCCGCCATCACCGACGCGATTGGCGGACAAATCCAGTTGGTGGCGGTGAACGCGCTGGAGGTGCTGCCGCACGTCAAGAGCGGGCGCCTGAAGGTCTTGGGTGTGCTCAGCGCCAACCGCAGCCCCATCTTCCCGGAGGTGCCCACGATTGCCGAATCGGGCTTTCCGGGCTTTGAGGCGTCGGTCTGGTACGGCCTGGTCGCGCCAGCAGCTACACCCAAGCCCATCGTGGCCAAGCTGCATGCCGAAGTGCAAAAAGCCCTGCAGTCCAAGGAAGTGCGTGAGCGCATGAACGCGGTGGGCGGCGAGGTGGTGCCTGGCAGCGCAGAGATGTTCGCCAGCCTGATCCATTCCGAGCGTCTGCGCTATGCCAAGTTGGTCAAAGAGGCCAACATCCAACCCGATTGATACAACATAGCTTGAGAGATGACCATGCAATTTGAAAAAACCCCTGGTTGGATGGACTGGTACACCGGCCCGAGCCAACCCCGATTCCAAGTGCCCGAAGGCGCAGTCGATGCGCATTGCCACGTGTTTGGGCCAGGTGACGAGTTCCCATTCGCCCCCGAGCGCAAGTACACCCCTTGCGACGCTTCTAAACAGCAGTTGTATGCCTTGCGCGACCACATGGGCTTTGCGCGCAACGTGGTGGTGCAGGCCACCTGCCACGGTGCGGACAACCGCGCCATGGTCGATGCCCTGGTCAATTCGGGCGGCAAAGCGCGAGGCGTGGCCACCGTCAAGCGCAGCGTGAGCGACGCCGAAATCCAGGCCATGCACGACGCCGGTGTGCGCGGTGTGCGCTTCAACTTCGTCAAGCGCCTGGTGGACTTCACGCCCAAGGACGAGCTGCTGGAAATCGCGGGCCGCATCGCCCAATGGGGCTGGCACGTCGTCATCTACTTTGAAGCGGTGGACTTGCCCGAGTTGTGGGACTTCTTTACGGCGCTGCCGACCACGGTGGTGGTGGACCACATGGGGCGGCCTGACGTGTCGCTGCCCGTTGATGGCCCGCAGTTCGCGCTGTTTGAAAAGTTCATGCGTGATCACCCCAACGTGTGGAGCAAGGTGTCTTGCCCTGAGCGTTTGTCGGTCACCGGCCCCAAGGCTTTGAACGGCGAGCAAAACGCTTACCAAGACGTGATCCCGTTTGCCAAGCGCATCGTGGAGGCTTTCCCCGACCGCGTGCTGTGGGGCACCGACTGGCCGCACCCCAACCTGAAAGACCACATGCCCGACGACGGCTTGCTGGTGGACTTCATTCCGCACATCGCCACGACCGCCGAGCTGCAGAAGAAACTGCTGGTGGACAACCCGATGCGCTTGTACTGGCCCGAGGAGAGCAACTGATGGCACTCGATAAACCCTACACCGATGTGCCCGGCACGATCATTTTTGACGCGGAGCAATCGCGCAAAGGCTACTGGCTCAACCAGTTTTGCATGTCGCTCATGAAGGCCGAGAACCGTGAACGGTTCAAGGCCAATGAGCGCGCTTACCTGGACGAGTGGCAGATGAGCGAAGAGCAAAAGCAAGCCGTGCTGGCCCGCGACCTCAACTGGTGCATGCGCACCGGCGGCAACATTTACTTCTTGGCCAAGATCGGTGCCACCGACGGCAAGAGCTTTCAGCAAATGGCGGGTTCCATGACCGGCATGACCGAAGAGGAGTACCGCAACATGATGATCCGGGGCGGCCGCAGCGTCGAAGGCAACCGCGTCGTGGGCGAAAACGGTGACGCGCAAGCGCAGAACCAGCCCCAAGGCGCAGCCGGTCAAAAACCTTAACGGGGTCTGACCCCAATTCATTTGCCACCAATTGTTTTGAGAGAAAGACACATGGCCAAAATCACCGCATCCGTTTTCACCTCGCATGTGCCCGCCATCGGCGCGGCCATGGACCTGGGCAAGACGCAAGAAGACTATTGGAAACCGCTGTTTGCGGGCTACGACTTCTCCAAGCAATGGCTGAAGGACAACAAGCCCGACGTCATCTTCTTGGTCTACAACGACCACGCCACGGCCTTCAGCCTGGACATGATCCCCACCTTTGCCATCGGCACCGCTGCCGAGTACCAGCCGGCCGACGAGGGCTGGGGTCCGCGCCCTGTGCCCGTCGTCAAGGGCCACCCGGCGCTGGCTTCGCACATCGCGCAGTCGGTCATTCAGCAAGATTTTGACCTGACCATCGTCAACAAAATGGACGTGGACCACGGCCTCACGGTGCCGCTGTCGCTGATGTGCGGCGAACAAGACCCGGTCAAGGGGGCTTGGCCTTGCCCGGTCATCCCGTTTGCTGTCAACGTGGTGCAGTACCCAGTGCCCAGCGGCCAGCGCTGCTTTAACTTGGGGCAAGCCATCCGCAACGCGGTCGAGAGTTTTGACGAAGACCTGAACGTGCACATCTGGGGCACCGGCGGCATGAGCCACCAGCTGCAGGGCGCGCGCGCGGGCTTGATCAACCGCGAGTGGGACAACCACTGGCTCGACCAGCTGATCAACGACCCAGCCGCTTGCGCGGCCACGCCGCACATTGACTATGTGCGCGAAGCGGGCAGCGAAGGCATTGAGCTGGTCATGTGGCTGATCGCCCGTGGGGCCATGAGCGACATCCACAATGGCCAAGCCACTGGCCCGGCGCCCAAGCTGCGTCACCGCTTCTACCATGTGCCTGCCAGCAACACGGCGGTGGGCCACGCGATTTTGGAAAATGCATAAGAGGACAACACCATGAGCAAAACCATCAAAGTCGCCCTGGCGGGCGCAGGTGCCTTCGGCATCAAACACCTGGACGGCATCAAGAACATTGACGGCGTTGAAGTCGTGTCATTGATCAGCCGCGACATTGAAAAAACCAAAGAAACCGCAGCCAAGTACGGCATTGCCCACGCCACGACCCACTTGGAAGAAGCGCTGGCTTTGAAAGAAGTCGATGCCGTGATCTTGTGCACCCCCACCCAGATGCACGCCAGCCAAACCCTGGCTTGCCTGAAAGCGGGCAAGCATGTGCAAGTCGAGATCCCTTTGTGCGACGTGTACCAACAAGGCCAAGAAGTGTTGAAGCTTCAGCAAGAAACCGGCTTGGTCGCCATGGTGGGCCACACCCGGCGCTTCAACCCCAGCCACCAGTGGGTGAACCACAAGATCAAGGCCGGTGAGTTCAACATCCAGCAAATGGATGTGCAGACCTACTTTTTCCGCCGCACCAACATGAACGCGCTGGGCCAAGCCCGCAGCTGGACCGACCACCTGCTGTGGCACCACGCCGCGCACACGGTGGACCTGTTCGCCTACCAGTGCGGCAGCCCCATCGTCAAAGCCAACGCCATCCAAGGGCCAATCCACCCGGCGCTGAGCATTGCCATGGACATGAGCATCCAGCTCCAGGCGGCCAACGGGGCGATCTGCACATTGAGCCTGTCGTTCAACAACGACGGCCCGCTTGGCACCTTCTTTCGCTATATCGGCGACACCGGCACGTATCTGGCCCGCTACGACGACCTGTTCAACGGCAAAGACGAGCAAATCGATGTGTCCCAAGTGGCGGTGTCGATGAACGGCATCGAGCTGCAAGACCGCGAGTTCTTTGCCGCGATCCACGAAGGCCGCGAGCCCAACTCCAGCATCGCCCAGGTGCTGCCGTGCTACCAAGTGCTGCATGACCTGGAGCAGCAGCTGAACGCTTGATTCTGCAGGCTCAGAAAAAGGCCGCTGCACAGGGATGTGCAGCGGCCTTTTTGCTGGGCAATGGTTTTCAGCCCATATCAGGGCAGCCTCGCGTCAGGGCTCGTGTGCAAGCCCGGGCTTGGCTGTTCGAGCGTTTAAGATGCGTACTCACATTATTTTTGTGGCTGCGCTGGTCAAGAGGCCAACGAGGTTGACAAACACCGCCGCCGATGCCCATCCAATACGTTCGCAAGCTCACTGGTAAACGCCGCAGCGCGCACGCCAATCGCCAGCTGGGCTTTGTGCTGGCTTTTGTGGCCGGAGCGGCCAATGCGGGCGGATTTCTCGCGGTCAACCAATACACCTCGCACATGACCGGTATCGTCTCGTCCATGGCCGATCATTTGGCTTTGGGCGAGTTCAGGGCTTACTTGGCGGGTTTTGGAGCTTTGCTGTCTTTTGTGGTCGGTTCTGCTTGCACGGCCATCTTGGTGAACTTGGCACGGCGGCGGCATTTGCACAGCGAATACGCCTTGCCGCTCTTGCTGGAGGCCATGCTTTTGCTGGGTTTTGGAGCGTTGGGCGAGCGATTGTCCAAGATCGAGGGCCTGTTTGTCCCGGTCACTGTCATGGTGTTGAGTTTCATGATGGGTTTGCAAAATGCGCTGGTCACGAAGCTGTCGCACGCTGAAATCCGCACCACGCACATCACGGGTCTGGTCACCGACCTGGGCATTGAGCTGGGCAAGGCGCTTTACTGGAACTCTTCGGCACTGCGTCATGAACCTCGAGTCCAAATGAACCGAAGCCGACTGCAGGTGTTGCTGGGATTGGCGGTGTTTTTCTTTGTCGGTGGCGTGGTTGGCGCGCTGGGCTTCAAGTTGGTGGGTTATCTCGCGACGGTGCCTTTGGCCATTGTGCTGGTGGTGCTTGCGAGTGTGCCAACGGTGGACGACTTCAGCCACTTCATGCGCGAGCGCTCGAAAACGAGGTCAAGCGACCTCTGAACGTCTGGACATGCGCCCTGACCCTGTCGCATCGCGGGTCGATGTCTTTGTGCCAAGTCAGTGGCATGCCAACCCGGGCGGCTAAGATCACTGTCTTTGCCCTGTCCGTACTTCCGCCACTTTCCCTATGACAGCCCCCATGACTGACCGCTACGCCGTGATCGGCAACCCCATAGAGCAGAGCAAATCGCCGCTCATTCATACCGCCTTTGCCCAAGTGACCGGGCAAGACATCGAGTACACCAAGCTGCTGGCCCCATTGGGTGGTTTTGCGCAGGCTGTGGACGCGTTTCGCGCGGCGGGGGGGCGGGGCATGAATGTGACAGCGCCTTTCAAGCTCGACGCTTGTGCCTACGCCACCGACTTGGCCCCCAGTGCCCAGATGGCTGGGGCGGTCAACGCGATGAAGTTTGACGGTGACAAGGTCTATGCCGAAAACTTTGACGGTGTCGGCTTGGTCCGCGATGTGGTGACCAACTTGGGCTGCTCCCTGCGGGGGCGCCGGGTCTTGATTTTGGGGGCCGGGGGGGCCACACGCGGTGCATTGCTGCCCATCTTGGCGCAGGCTCCGGCTGAGGTGCTGATCGTCAACCGAACGCTGGCCAAGGCCCAAGCGTTGGCTGAACTGGCCCGCCAGCACCAAACAGACGCCGTGCCGGTGCGCGGTGCGGGCTACGCAGATTTGGGCACGCAGTCTTTTGACTTGGTGTTCAACGCCACCTCGGCCAGCTTGAGCGCCGAGCTGCCGCCGGTGCCCGTCAGCGTGTTTGCTCAGGGCGCACTGGCCTATGAGTTGGCGTATGGCAAGGGGTTGACGCCGTTCCTCAAGCTGGCGCAGCAAGCGGGTGTGACGCATTTGGCCGACGGCGTGGGCATGCTGGCCGAGCAAGCCGCCGAGGCCTTTGCCTGGTGGCGGGGTGTGCGCCCGGACACGCAGGGCGTGATCCAGCAATTGACCGTGCCGCTGGTCTGAGTCACTCAGGGTTTGTCTGGAGGCCAAGTCGGTATTTGAGGGGCTGTATTTCCTTATACTGGCTGTATGAACCAGTTAGTACATTCTGGGGTGACTGAAACCGAAGAGGCTTGCAGCGCCAAAGAAACCCGCACCAACGACCCGGCCCGCACCATGGCGGGCATTTTGGAGGTGGCCACGCACGAGTTCGCCGACAAGGGTCTGGCGGGCGCGCGCATTGACGAGATCGCCGCCGCCACCCGCACCAGCAAGCGGATGATCTATTACTACTTCGGCAGCAAAGACGGCTTGTACCTGGCCGTGCTCGAAGAGGCTTACCGCCGCATGCGCAGCATCGAGTCTGACTTGCATCTGGACGACTTGCCGCCCTTGCAAGCCTTGCAACGCTTGGTGGAGTTCACCTACGACCACCACCGTGACAATGAGGACTTCATCCGCCTGGTGATGAGCGAGAACATCCACCGGGCCGAGTTTTTGCGGCAAAGCCAGCACATCGAAGCGATGAACGCCCGGGCCATTGACTCTGTGCGCCTGTTGTACGAGCGGGGAGTGGCCGAGGGCGTTTTCCGTCCTGGCATGGCGCCAGTGGACATCCATGCCGCGATTTCGGCGTTCACCGTCTTCAACGTGGCCAACCGCTACACCTTTGGCGTGATTTTTCAGCGACCCGAGGCGAGCGACGGCAAGGCGGCAACGCTGCCTCGCGAGCAAGTGGTGCAGCTGATTCTGCGTTTTGTGGGCTATGCCGATACGGCATAGCAGATAGCCCAGAAAGACCATCTTGGATCAGGGAAACTACCAAGTCTTTAAAACTAACCAGTTCGTACATTAAAGCGAACCCATTTCAGGAGTTGCGTGTGGTCCAAAAATTCATCGATGCGTATTGCTGGTTGCTCAACTGGCTGATCGCCGTCAGCCTGGCCGTGATGGTGGTGCTGGTGTTTGGCAACGTGGTGATGCGTTACGCCTTCAACTCCGGCATCACGCTGTCCGAGGAGTTGTCGCGCTGGTTGTTCATTTGGCTGACCTTCATGGGCGCCATCATCGCGCTCAAAGAGCACGGCCATTTGGGCACCGACATGTTGGTCGGCAAATTGGGCCCCATGGGCAAAAAGCTGTGCATGGGCATTGCGCAGCTGCTGATGCTGTTCGTCTGCTGGCTGCTGTTCAGCGGTTCATGGGACCAAGCCAAGATCAACTGGGACACCACCAGTGCAGTGATGGAGGTGTCCATGGCCTGGGTCTATGCGCCGGGCGTGGTGTTTGCCGTGCTGGGCGGCTTGATCATCTTGACCGAGTTCGTGCGCTTGCTCACAGGGCAAATCCGCGACGAAGACCTGGTCATGATCCAAGAGTCCGAAGAGTCTGCCCACGGCGAAACCCATAAAGCCTGAGCGCCCAGGAGAGAAAAAATGACGATTGCTGTGTTTTTGTGTTCCCTGATCGGTGCGATGGCTTTGGGCATCCCGATCGCGTTTTCTTTGCTGCTGTGCGGTGTCGCTTTGATGTGGCACATGAACATGTTTGACGCGCAAATCCTGGCGCAAAACCTGATCGAAGGCTCCAACAGTTTCCCTTTGCTGGCCGTGCCCTTCTTCATGTTGGCCGGTGAAATCATGAACGCGGGCGGTCTGTCGCGCCGCATCGTGAACTTTGCGATGGCGTGCGTGGGCCACATCAAAGGGGGCTTGGGCTACGTGACCATCATGGCCGCTGTGATCATGGCGGCCCTGTCGGGCTCCGCCGTGGCCGACGCGGCGGCCTTGGCGTCGCTGCTCTTGCCCATGATGGTGGCGGCGGGTCACGACAAAGCCCGCTCGGCTGGACTGATCGCCTCGGCCGGCATCATCGCGCCGGTGATTCCCCCCAGCATTGGCTTTGTGATTTTTGGTGTGGCGGGCAATGTGTCGATCTCCAAACTCTTCATGGCGGGCATCGTGCCGGGCGTCTTGCTTGGGGCGTCGTTGTGGATCACCTGGTGGTGGCTGGCCCGCCGTGAGGTGGTGACGGTGCCGCCGCGCAAATCGGCGGGCGAAATCGCCAAGGCCCTGCGCGAAGCCACTTGGGCGCTGGTGTTGCCGGTGATCGTGGTGTTTGGCCTGAAGTTCGGGGTATTCACCCCCACCGAGGCGGCCGTGGTGGCTGCGGCCTATGCCCTCATCATCTCCACTTTCGTTTACCGTGAGCTGAACTTCAAGTCCCTGATGCCTTTGTTCATGACGGCGGCCAAAACCAGCGCGGTGGTGATGTTTTTGGTGGCTGCGGCCATGGTCTCAGCCTGGTTGATCACGGTGGCCAACCTGCCTGGTGAGCTGGTGGCTTTGCTGCAACCGATGCTGGACAGCCCCAAATTGTTGATGCTCTCCATCATGGTCATCACCATGGTGGTGGGCACGGCGCTGGACATGACACCCACCATTTTGCTGTTGACCCCTGTGCTGATGCCGGTGGTGAAAGCAGCTGGCATTGACCCGGTTTACTTCGGCGTGCTGTTCATCATCAACAACGCGATTGGCTTGATCACGCCGCCCGTGGGCACGGTGCTCAATGCGGTGGCCGGGGTGGGCAAGGTCAGCATGGACGAGGTCACCCGGGGCGTGATGCCTTTCATGGTGTCGCAGTTCATCATCATGTTCGCCATGGTGGCATTTCCTGATCTGGTGATGGTGCCGGCCCGCTGGTTCTATTGATTTTTCTGGCCCTGTTGTCTGCCCGGGTACGCCAGACGACAGACCGCTTGCTGCAAGGCGTACGTCCTTTGTTTTTTAATTTCTGGAGACAACTCATGAAACGTGTGTTCATCAAATCCCTGATCGCGACCGTCGCCTTGGCGGCCATGGGCGTGGCATCGGCGCAAGACAAAACCATCAAGTTCGCCAACCAAAACTCGGCAGGCCACCCCATCGTGCTGGGCATGGAAAAATTCAAAGAGATCGTCGAGAAAAACTCCGGCGGCAAGATCAAAGTCAATGTGTACCCCGGTGGCACCTTGGGCAGCGACCAAGCCAACGTGTCGGCCATTCAGGGTGGCACTTTAGAGATGGCGTCCATGAACTCCGGCATTTTTGCCGCGCAGGTCAAAGAATTCGCCATTTTTGACTTCCCCTTCATGTTTGGCTCTGGCAAAGAAGCCGATGCCGCCGTGGACGGCCCCTTTGGCAAGAAACTGCACGCCAAGCTGCAAGACAAAGGCATTGTGGATCTGGCTTATTACGAGCTGGGTTTTCGCCACATCACCAACAGCAAGCGCGCCATCAACAAAGTGGACGACCTCGAAGGCCTGAAGCTGCGCGTGATCCCCAACCCGATCAACGTGGACTGGGTCAAGGCTTTGGGGGCCAACCCCACGCCACTGCCATTTCCTGAGCTGTACGCTGCCCTGGAGCAAAAAGCCGTGGACGGCCAAGAAAACCCAGTGGCCACCATCAACAGCGCCAAGCTGTACGAAGTGCAAAAACACATGGCGCTGACAGGCCACCAGTACAACCCGCAGTCGGTCATCATCAGCAAAAAATTCTGGGACAAGCTGTCGGCGCCTGAGCAAAAAATCGTGGCCGACGCGGCCATTGAATCGGCCAAGTTCCAGCGCGAAAAAGCACGCGCCCTGGAAGCCAGCATCATGGACAACCTGAAGAAAAACGGCATGCAAGTGTCCCAGTTGCCAGAAGCCGAGATGGCCAAGCTGCGCGACAAGATGCGCCCTGTGACCGCCAAGTACGGCGTGACTGTGGGCCAAGATCTGGTCAAAGAACTGCAAGCTGAAATCGACAAAGTCCGCTCGGCTGCAGCAGCGCCTGCCAAGAAGTCGGGCAAGTAATGCCCGCCCAAGCCCGCCTGGCCGCACGTGTGGCCAGGCGGGGTTGATCGCCTGCGCTGTCCGATGCTCGGCGCAAGCCCCCATTCGTTTTTGAGAATTTCCAACCCATGATCAACGGCAACACCGACCTCATTGCCCACATTGGCTACCCGACGCACACCTTCAAGTCGCCGATGATCTACAACCCGTACTTCGAATCTGCGGGCATCAACGCCGTGGTGGTGCCCATGGGCTGCAAGAGCGAGAACTACCCCCAGTTCTTGAAGTCGGTGTTCACGCTGGAAAACATCCGAGGTGCCCTCATCACCATGCCGCACAAGGTGGTGACCGTGGGCTTGTTGGACGAAGTGACGGCCACGGTGCGCGTGGCCGGTGCTTGCAACGCCGTCAAACGCACCGAGGACGGCCGCCTGGTGGGTGACATGTTCGATGGCGCGGGTTTCGTGCGCGGCGTGCAGCGCAAGGGTTTTGATGTGACCGGCAAGCGCGTCTTGGTGGTGGGCACCGGCGGCGTGGGCTGCGCCATTGCGGCATCGCTGGCCGGTGCAGGCATTGCCGCCATCAGCTTGTTTGACGTCAACGCTGCAGGCTGTGAGGCGCTGGCCCAGCGCCTCAAAACCCATTACCCCCACATTGAAGTGCGCACCGGCTCCAGCGACCCGGCTGCGCACGACCTGGTGGTCAACGCCACGCCCATGGGCATGAACGAGGGCGACCCCTTGCCCATGGATGTGTCGCGCCTGTCGCCCGAGACCTTTGTGGGCGAAGTTGTCATGCGTGCTGAGACCACCGCATTTTTGGCAGCCGCCCAAGCCCGTGGTTGCCGCACCCAGGTGGGCACGGACATGCTGTACGAGCAGATTCCGGCTTATCTGGAATACTTTGGCCTGCCCACGACCACTGCCGAAGTGTTGCGCAGCGGTGCCAAGCTGAGCTACTGAGCCGCTTGGCGTTTGAATTCTCTCAACGGAGTGCAAAGATGACCCTGAACAAAATTGACCGCGAAGCCGTGCCCCCAATGCCCAACCGCTTGGGGCTGGCGGGCATCGAATTCATTGAATACGCCACCAGCCGCCCGCAGGCGCTGGGCCAGGTGCTGGAGAACATGGGCTTTCGGCCCGTGGCGCGGCACCGCTCGCGTGAGGTCACGCTGTACCGACAAGGCGACATGAATTTGGTGGTCAATGCCAACCCCGACGATGCGCGCGTGAGCGGTACAGCGGACGGCCAGCCCGTCATTTCGGCGGTGGCCTTTCGGGTGCAAGACGCACTCAAGGCCCACAACCGCTGCATGGAACTGGGCGCATGGAGCGTGGGCAGCCATGCCCAAGCCATGGAGCTGCACATCCCGGCCATCCACGGCCCAGGCAGCAGCCGTTTTTATTTTGTTGACCGCTGGCAAGAGTTTTCGATTTACGACATCGACTTCAAGCCCATCCCCACGGTGGACCCGAACCCGCCTGCATTGGCGGGCATGAGCTACTTTGGGGTGGTGCAGTACATCGGCGCAGCCCGCAGTGCCGACTGGCAGACCTATTACGAACACATGTTCGACTTCAGCACCATCCCTGACGACGAGCGCTTTGGCATCTTGCCCAAGGGCAAACTCATGAAGAGCCCTTGCGGCACTTTCTTGTGGCAACTGATCGAGCCCGAAGTCTGGATGGACAGCGACGATGCGCCTGAAAGCCTGCAGCGCATCGGCTTTGGCGTGCCCCATGTGGCCGAGGCGGTGGCTGCTCTCAAGGCCCGGGGCGTGGAGTTCGTCGAGTCCACCCAGCTGCATCCCGAAGACCGGGGCGCTCTGACCCGCGCCGCTTTGGGCTCCGTTGCCTTCGAACTCGTGCACAAGTGAGGCCTGCCATGAACTTGCTCGACGGCTACGGCATGGACACCATCACCATGGCCGGCACCTTGGAGGCCAAGCTGGCCGCCATGAAGGGGGCTGGTTTTTCTCAGGTGATGTTGATGGCCCGCGACTTGGTGACGCATCCGGGCGGTGTCTCGGCGGCGGTGGAGGCGGTGCGCCAAAGCGGCATGCGGCCCACTGGCTTTCAGGTGCTGCGCGATTTTGAGGGCCTGTCTGGCCACCTGCACAGCTACAAACTCGACATCGCCAAGTCCATGCTGGAGATGTGCGCAGCCACCGGCAGCAAGGTGCTGCTGGCCTGCTCATCCACCTCGCGCCACGCCACCCAAGACCTGGACCTGATCGCTGCTGACCTGAAAAAGCTCGCCATGCTGGCGGTGCCACTGGGCATCAAAGTCGCCTACGAAGCCCTGTCATGGGGTCGCACCGTCAACGAATTCCCCACCAGCTGGGACGTGGTTTGCAGAGCCGATTGCCCTAACTTGGGCATTGGCCTCGACTCCTTTCACATCTTTGCCGCCAAGACGCCACTGGACGCCATCGAAGAGCTGGACCCGTCCAAAATCTTTTTGGTGCAGCTGTCGGACTTCATGTGGCAAGAAACCCCCACCTTTGAAGAGCGCATGACCACCGCTCGCACTTTCAGGGTGTTTCCGGGCGAGGGCGTGCACAGCGAGCAGCTGGCCGACCTGGTGCTGCGCCTGGACCGCATCGGCTACCGGGGCGACTACAGCTTTGAAGTCTTCAATGACGACTACCAGCAGCTGCCGCTGACCACCGTGGCCGAACGCGCCCGCAAAAGTGCCACCTGGCTGCACCAAGATGTGCTGCACAAGGCGGCACCGCTGCCAAGCTGGACGCGCAGGGGCTGAGTGCGCACAGCGTGAGCTCGGTGCTCTTGTTCACGCCCTGAAGTGCGCGGCGTCCATCACCTTCAGGTCTTTGGCCACCCGGGGTGAAAACGCCATTTGGTCCAGCACATCGCGCTGCAGGTCGATGCCCGGCGCGATTTCGAACAGCTCGATGCCTTGCGGGGTGAGGCGAAAGCTGGCGCGCTCGGTCAGGTACAGCACTTCTTGGCCGCGCACCAGGCCTTGCGGGCCGGAGAAGGTGATTTGGTCGACTTGCTTGACCAGCTTTTTCACAGCGCCTTGTGCGGCCACCCGCATCTGACCGTCACCGGTTTCCAGCTTCACGCCTTTGGCCGCCAGCGTGCCGCAAAAAACCACTTTTTTGGCGTTTTGCGCGATGTCAATGAAGCCGCCAGGGCCCACGGTGACGCCGCCCAAGCGCGAGACGTTGACGGAGCCTTTTTCGTCAAACTCGCCAAAGCCCAAAAAGGCGATGTCCAAGCCCCCGCCGCCGTAAAAGTCGAACTGCGTGGCGGCGTCCAGCATGGCGGTGGCGTTGCGGGCATAGCCAAACAGCACGCCGTCCATCAGCGTGCCGCCGTAGGTGCCGTGCTCAATCGTTTGGTAAATGCGGTGTTGCTCATTGCGTGCAGCGATCAGTTTGGCCACCGCGTCGGGCACGCCTACGCCGTAGTTGATGACGGGGCGGGCCTTGACGGTGTTGAAGAGCTCCTGGTAAGCGCGCCGCGCCACCGCTTGGCGTTCGCTGAAGGCTTCTTGTGATGCAGCCACTTCACGGGCATGGTCTTCGGCCTCGCTGGCCGCACGTTCCGCGCCCGTCAGCTCGCCGCTGAACGCCGGATCAAACGGGATGGCGTAGCTGGTGGACTGCTGCGGATCGACCACGATGGCGTCCACCCAAGCGGAGGGGATGCGCACTTCGCGGGCCTTGAGCGCGCCCTTGGGCAAGCGTTCTTTGACCTGAACGATGACCACGCCGCCGCTGTTGCGTGCAGCCAGTGCCAGCGATTGCGCGTCCAGGTTGGCCGCTTCGTGCTCGAAACTGATGTTGCCGTCTTCGTCAGCCGCGCTGGCGCGCACGATGGCGACATGGATCGGGAAGGGTTTGTAGCGCAGCCATTCGCGGTTGTCGATGGTGACGACCTCGGCCAAATCGTCTTGGGCGGCTGCGTTCATCCGGCCACCGCCGTGGCGCGGGTCACACACCGTGCCCAAGCCTACATGGCTGATGAGGCCAGGGCGGCCGGCACCGATTTCGCGCATGAGTTGGCTCGATACGCCGCCGGGCAGGATGTAGGCCTCGATCTTGTTGTCCAGCGCCAGTTGTTGCATGGCAGGCGACCAGACCCAGTGACCACCGATGACGCGTTTGACCAGGCCTTCGTGCGCGAAGCAGTTCATGCCTTTGGTCTTTTTGTCGCCAATGCCCAGGGCGTGCATGACGGTGAGGTTTTGGGGGTGGTGCGTGGTGAGGAAGCGTTCTTGTACGGCTTCAAACAGGTGGGTCGCTTCCATCAGTCCGCCCCCGCCGCCCATGAGGCCCACGGTGTCGCCGTCTTTGATCAGTTGTGCCGCCTCTTTGGCGGTCATGAATTTGGTGTGCATTTTTTGGCCTCGTTTGCGTTGTTCAGTTCATGCTTGGGTGGTGTGCTGCATCGTGATGGGGGGGTGAGGGCCTCGGCCTCATACTGGGGTACCAGAAATCGGCCGAGGCCCTCACCCCCCCATCACGATGGCGTTGTGGTCCGCACAGAGAGGTTGTCTTTGCAGGTCGAAGCTTCAGCTCCGACCTGCGTAAGCCTTGGGCGTATGCATGTCCATGCCAACCCGCTGAAAGGCCGGGATGGGCGGCCGACGATTTCTGGTACCCCAGTATGAGGAGGTCGCCCTTCCCGGTCTTTCAGCTTGCGCCAAGGCACAGCGGGCAGACCCTCATCAGCGGTTCACATCAAACAGCACAGCCCCCTTCTTGAGCGCACTCTTGGCAATCACACCCCGGTGGATCTCGCTGGTGCCGTCGTAGATGCGGTAAATGCGCGCATCGCGGTAATAGCGCTCAATGGACAGCTCCTTGCAAAAGCCCATGCCCCCGAAAATTTGCACCGCCCGGTCCACCACCCGGCCCAGCGTCTCGGCGGCGTGCACTTTCACCATGGCGATCTGCTCGCGGGCATCCAGGCCCTGGTCCAGCATCCAGGCAGCGTGGTAGACCATCCAGCGTGCCGCGTTGATCTCGATCACGCTGTCGGCGATCATCTGCTGCACCATCTGAAAATCGCCGATCTTGGTGTTGAACTGCTTGCGTTCATTGGCCCAGTTCAGCATCAACTCGCACACATGCGTGGCCTTGCCCACGGCGCGGGCGCCCACTTGGGCCAGCCGCACCACATTGAGCGCACCCATGGCCAGCTTGAAGCCCTGGCCTGCTTCGCCGAGCAAGGCGGCGTCTTCGAGTTGCACATTGTCAAAGAACAGTTCGAGGTGAGGGGTGCCGCGCAGGCCCATCATTTTCTGGTCCTTGCCGACGGTGAAACCGGCCAGGCCTTTGTCCACCATGAACATGCTGATTTCTTTGTCACCGGTCTTGGCCGACACCAAGAAGAAGTCGCTCCACTCGCCGTCGCTGATGAAGTGCTTGGTGCCATTGAGTACCCAGCCCTTGTCGGTTTTTTGGGCGTGGGTTTTGATGCCTGCTGCGTCCGAGCCTGCGCCCGATTCGGTGATGGTGATGGCGCAGGTGCGGGTGCCCGCCACGGCGGGTTTGAGCCAGCGATCGATTTGTTCGCCCTTGCAGTGCAGCAGCGGCTCGTACACATTTCCAAAGGCGCGGCGGATCAAGAT
>JAHECM010000157.1 GCA_024641725.1 Limnohabitans sp.
GGATGTTGAAGATGGACTCGCCAGCCTTCTTGGGGTTCACACCCGCGACGAAGCAGTTCTTGCCGTTCGCGTATTCCTGGCACTTCTCAGTGTGGAACTGACCGGTTTTGCCGGTGATGCCTTGGGTGATGACTTTGGTGTCTTTGTTGATGTAGATCGACATGGGGTTTCCTAATCAGTTGGGGACAGAGCTAAAGATCTGTCCCGCAAAGTCATTATTTAACGGCGGCAACAATGGCTGTCGCGGCTTCGGCCATGGTGTCGGCAGAGATGATGGGCAGACCGGATTCGGCCAGCATTTTCTTGCCCAGCTCGTCGTTGGTGCCCTTCATGCGCACGACCAGTGGCACGGACAGGTTCACGGCCTTGCAGGCGGTGATCACGCCGGTGGCGATGGTGTCGCACTTCATGATGCCGCCGAAGATGTTGACCAGAATGCCTTTGACATTCTTGTTGGCCAGCATGATCTTGAAGGCTTCAGTGACTTTTTCGGCCGTAGCGCCGCCGCCCACGTCCAGGAAGTTGGCTGGCTCGCCGCCGAACAACTTGATGGTGTCCATGGTGGCCATGGCCAAGCCAGCGCCGTTGACCAAGCAACCGATGTTGCCGTCCAGGCTGATGTAGGCCAGGTCGAACTTGGAAGCTTCCACTTCAGCAGGATCTTCTTCGTCCAGATCGCGGTAAGCCACGATTTCGGGGTGACGGAACAGCGCGTTGGCGTCGAAGTTGAACTTCGCGTCCAGGGCCATCACGTTGCCTTTGCTGTCACGGTTCAGCGGGTTGATTTCCACCAACGAAGCGTCGGTTTCCATGTAGCACTGGTACAGCTTCTTGAAGATGTCCACGGCTTGGGCGGTGGAGTCTGCAGGCATGCCGATGGCGTCAGCGATCTTCTTGGCTTGGGCGTCGCCCAGACCGGTCAAAGGATCAATGAATTCGGTGATGATTTTCTCGGGGGTGGAGTGAGCCACTTCCTCGATGTCCATGCCGCCTTCGCTGGAAGCGATGAAAGCGATCTTTTGTGTGGCGCGGTCGGTGACCACGGACACGTAATATTCTTTGTTGATGTCAGCGCCGTCTTCGATGTAGAGGCGACGGACTTTCTGACCTTCAGGGCCGGTCTGGTGGGTCTTGAGCTGCATGCCCAGGATCTCGCCAGCCAGGCGTTTCACGTCGTCGATGGTTTTGGCCACCTTGACGCCGCCGCCCTTGCCACGGCCACCGGCGTGGATCTGTGCCTTGACCACCCACACTGGGCCGCCCAGTTTTTGAGCGGCTTCAACAGCCTCTTGAACGGTGAATGCCGGAATGCCACGGGGGACTGGCACACCGAATTGACGCAAGATTTCCTTGCCTTGGTACTCGTGAATCTTCATGAGGTCTTCTCTCAGAGGGGTGGAAGTTCGACCGGTCCGCCGGGGTTCCTGAATCAGGTAGGCCCGCCAGCAGGCGCTGGACACTGCAGCCTTCGACTGTATCATGCTGCAACGCACCAATACTGATCCCTGCGTCTTACAGCGACATGACGCAGCGCTCTGGTTTTCATGAGGAAGTACACAAAAATGGCCAAAATCTTCATCGACGGCGAAGCGGGCACCACGGGCTTGCAGATTCGCGAGCGTCTGGCGCTCATGCCGCAAGTTCAGGTGCTGAGCATTGACCCGGCCCGCCGCAAGGACCCTGAGGCCAAGCGTGAGCTCATGGCCGAGGCCGATCTGGTGGTGCTGTGCCTGCACGACGATGCCGCCATTGAATCGGTGGCCATGATCGACAGCTTGCCTGGCAAAAAACCCCGCATCGTGGATGCATCCACCGCGCACCGTTGCCACCCCGAATGGGTGTACGGCTTTCCTGAGCTGGCCGCCGGCCAGCGTGAGGCTGTGATCGCCGCCGAGCGGGTCGCCAACCCGGGCTGTTATGCCACCGGCGCCATCGCCTTGCTGCGCCCCTTAGTGCAAGCGGGCTTGTTGCCTGCGAACTACCCGGTGTGCTTGCCGTCTGTGAGCGGTTATTCGGGCGGTGGCCGCACCATGATCGAAGACTACGAGGCGGGCAAAGCCCCTTTGTACGAAGCTTATGCCCTGGGCCTCAAGCACAAACACATCCCGGAAATCATGCGCTTCACAGGCTTGAGCTGCCGTCCGCTGTTTGTGCCGGCGGTGGGCAACTTCCGCCAAGGCATGCTGGTGCAGTTGCCTTTGCACCTGGACGCTTTGCCCGGTCAGCCCAAGGCTGCTGATCTGGAAGACGCCTTGCGAGCCCACTATGCGGCCAGTCAGGCCAACTCGGATGACAGGGGCTGGGTCAGCGTGGAGCCCGCGACCGAGAGCGGCAAGCTCGACGCGCTGGCACTGAACGACACCAACAAGCTGGAGCTGCGTGTGTTCGCCAATGAAGAAGCCCGCCACGCGGTGCTGATTGCGCGCCTGGACAACCTGGGCAAGGGTGCCAGCGGGGCCGCAGTGCAAAACATCCAGCTGATGCTGGGGCTGTGAGCCAACGCACAGTCAACGTTTGAATCTTCCAAGACACTGAGGCCATCGCAGAGCCCTCTGGCGGCTCTCTCCAGCTTGATGGGCCCTTTCGAGGGCATGAGAAAGCAAGGTGGTTTCCCTGGTATCAGGGAGGTTCATTGGAGGGAGCCCTCAGAGGGCTTTGTTTTGCCTGTGCATGGGTCTTATTCGTCGTCGCAGCCTTGCACCACGCGGCGCACCACCTCGGCGGCAAAGCCTCGGGTGATCAAAAAACGCATTTGTTTGGCCCGTTCGGCAGCATCCTCGGGCGGGCGGCCGAACTTTTTGCGCCAGACGTCCTGAGCCCGGCTCAGTTCGGTCTCGCGCAAAGCCACCATGGCTTGTGCCACCGCCTCACCTGACAAACCTTTGGCCGCCAGTTCTTGTTTGACGCGGGCCGCACCCAGCTTGCCGGCGCGGCGGTGCACCACCGACTCCACCGCCCGCCCATCGTTGATGAAGTCCCGCGCTTGCAGCTCGTCCAGTGCTTTGGCCAGCTCGCCGGGGACCTCTTCGTGGCTAGCCAGCTTGCGCTCGAGCTCTGCCCGTGAGTGCTCGCGCTGGCTCAAAAGCCGCAAGGCGCGGCCTTTGAGGGAGGGCTGAAACCCCAAACCCTTGCGGGGTTCGGGCTGGCGCTGGTCGTCGCTCATGTTGGCTGGCAGGATCAAGCGACCGTGTCTTTGGGCTCTTTGGCTGCTTTGGCGGCCTTGGTCGGTGCGGGGGCGGCGTCTCCAGCAGCGCCTGCCAGCAAAGGAATGCCCAGCGAGTCGCGCACCTTGTTTTCGATCTCAAACGCCAGGCTGGGGTTTTCGCGCAGGAATTCGCGG
Source organism: Limnohabitans sp. (assembly GCA_024641725.1). Taxonomy (GTDB): domain Bacteria; phylum Pseudomonadota; class Gammaproteobacteria; order Burkholderiales; family Burkholderiaceae_C; genus Limnohabitans_A. The sequence goes on from JAHECM010000157.1 coordinate 3,341, forward strand.
GCGTTGTCTCGGCCTTGGCCGATTTTCTCGCCCTGGTAGGCGTACCAGGCGCCGGATTTCTCGATGATCTTGGCTTCCACGCCCATGTCGATCACTTCGCCCTCGCGGCTGATGCCCTCGCCAAACAGGATGTCGAACTCGGCCGTCTTGAAAGGGGGCGCCACTTTGTTCTTGACCACTTTGACTTTGGTCTCGTTGCCGATGGCGTCGTCCCCCTTCTTGATGGTGCCGGTGCGGCGGATGTCCAGGCGCACCGAGGCGTAGAACTTGAGCGCGTTGCCGCCGGTGGTGGTTTCGGGGCTGCCGAACATCACGCCGATCTTCATGCGGATCTGGTTGATGAAGATGACGGTGCAGTTGGTCTTCTTGATGGTGGCGGTCAGCTTGCGCAGGGCCTGGCTCATGAGGCGGGCTTGCAGGCCGGGCAGGCTGTCGCCCATATCGCCTTCGATTTCGGCTTTGGGGGTCAAAGCGGCGACCGAGTCGACCACGACCAGGTCCACCGCGCCGGAGCGCACCAGGCTGTCGACGATTTCCAAAGCCTGTTCGCCGGTGTCGGGTTGGCTGATCAGCAGGTCTT
>JAHECM010000160.1 GCA_024641725.1 Limnohabitans sp.
GCCCAGTGCGCCCGAAGACAAGGCGCAAGCGATGGCCAAAATCCGCCAAGCCGCTTTGCAAGACGAAGCGGGCAAAGCGCTCGACCAAAGCCTGCTGGCCCACGGCGCACCGGCCAGGCCGGTGGCGGCGCAACCCATTCGCTGGATGAAAAACCCGCGCTTGAAAGCATGAGCTTGCCCCTGTCATCTTGGGTACACCCCCAATGTCCATAGCGCTCAAATGCGGCTACGATGAATTTTCAAACCCCCCATGCCTGAGCAAAGCATGGGAATAACCACCGGAGACCTTCATGAAATTTCAGATCAAAACCCTCGCACTGAGCTTGAGCGCCTTGGCGCTGGGCCTGTCTTCTGCGGCCCAGGCCCAAGACAAAAACGTGATGCTCAAGCTCTCCAGTTGGGTGCCTGCACAGCACGCCCTCAACCCCGCTTTGCAAGCTTGGGGCGAGAGCCTGAAAAAAGCCTCGGGGGGCACGCTCAACGCCACGCTGTTCCCGTCCGAGCAATTGGGCAAGGCGTTTGACCATTACGACATGGCGCGCGATGGCATTGCCGATTTCTCCTACGTCAACCCCGGCTACCAGCCAGGCCGCTTCCCGATTTTTGCCGCCACATCGCTGCCCTTCAGCATCAACAACGCCAAGGCCGGCTCCGCTGCCATTGACGCTTGGTACCGCGCCTACGCGGCCAAAGAAATGAAGGAAGTGCATTTTTGCTTTGCCTTCGCGCACGATCCAGGCGCGCTGCACTCGCGCAAAAAAGTGGTCAGCCCCGCCGACATCAAGGGCATGAAGGTGCGCCCCGCCACAGCCACGGTGGGCCAGGTCATCACCATGCTGGGCGGCACCAACGTGCAAGCCTCTGCACCCGAGTCGCGTGACATGCTCGAGCGCGGCGTGGCCGATGCCATCACCTTTCCATGGGGTTCGCTGACTTTGTTCGGCATCGACAAAGTGGTCAAGTACCACATGGACGTGCCGCTGTACGTGACGCCATTTGTGTGGGTCATGAACAAGGACAAATACACCGCCCTGTCGGCCACACAAAAGACCGCTGTGGACAGCCATTGCACCAGCGAATGGGCTGAAAAAGTCGGCAGCGCTTGGGCCGATTTTGAGATCGCAGGACACAACAAGTTGGCGGCCGACCCCAACCGCGAGGTCTACAAGCTCACGCCCGAGCAACTCACCGCCTGGAAACAAGCCGTGGCCCCGGCAGAAAAGCAGTGGGCAGAAGACGTGAAAAAACGTGGCGACGACCCCACGGCCATCATGAACGCGCTGCGCCAGACGCTGGCCAAGTACAAGTCGGCCATGTGAATTTGAATGTAAGGAGACGGCATGCAAGCGACGCCCCAGGTCCCCAAAAATGTGTTTGACCGCATCATCGACAGCATCGAGTGGATGGCCGCCATGTTTGTGGGCCTGGTGGCGGCCAACATCTTCATCTCGGTCTTGCTGCGCAAGTTCTTCAGCACCTCGATCCCGGACGCTTACGACTTCGGTCGTTTGATGCTGGGCATCTTGATCTTTTGGGGCATTGCGGCCACCAGCTACCGGGGCAACCACATCACGGTGGACTTGGTGTGGAGCCTGTCCAGCCCCCGGCTCAAACGCTTCATCGACGTGTTTGCCACGCTGGTGCTGTTGTTTGTGGTCACAGTGCAGACCATCATGCTGTTTGACAAGGTGCGCGGCACCTACAACGACAACGTGCTGACCTACGACCTGAACCTGCCAACCTGGCCCTTCTTTGCCGTGGCTTGGATGGGCGATGTGTGTGCGGTGCTGTTGATCGCCATCCGCACCTGGCGTCTGATCTTCCAGCCCGAGGCGATGGAAGAGCACCCCGAAATCAAAGTGGAGTAAGGCATGGAATTGAGTCCTGATGTCGTGGCCGTCATCGGCTTTTTGGTGCTGTTTGGCCTGATGCTGTTGCGCGTGCCCGTGGGCATGGCCATGGGCTTGGTGGGCGTGACCGGTTACGCCTACATTGCGGGGCCAGGCCCCGCGCTCAAGCTGATCGGTCAGTCCTCCATGCGCACGGTGACCGACTACACCTTTGGTGTGATCCCCATGTTCATGCTGATGGGGGCGTTTGTGTCCGTCTCGGGCGTGAGCAAGGAGCTGTTCCGCGCGGCCAACGCCTTCATTGGTCACATGCGCGGCGGCCTGGGCGTGGCCACCGTGCTGGCCTGTGGTGGCTTTGCGGCCATTTGCGGTTCATCCGTCGCAACGGCGGCCACCTTTTCTTCGGTGGCTTACCCCGAGATGCGCCGCTTTGGCTACCCCCAATCGTTTTCGACCGGCGTGATCGCTGCCGGTGGCACGCTCGGCGCCATGCTGCCGCCGTCCACCGTGCTGGCGGTGTACGCCATCTTGACCCAACAAGACATTGGCAAGCTGTTCATGGCGGGCATTGTGCCCGGCCTGCTGGCCATGCTGCTGTACGTGATCACCATCATGATCATCGTGCGGGTGCGCCCAGACTGGCTGCCCCGGGGCGAGCAAAAGTCATGGGGCGAGCGCTTTCGCGGCCTGAAAGACGTGTGGGCACCGTTGGTGCTGTTCATGTTCGTGATTGGTGGTTTGTATGGCGGCTTCTTCACCCCCACCGAGGCGGGTGGCGTGGGGGCCAGTGGGGCCTTTTTGCTGGGCGTTTTGCGCGGCAAACTCGACAAAGCGGGCATTCGTGAAGCGCTGCTGTCGGCCACACGCACTTCGGCTGCGGTGTTCACGGTGCTGATCGGCGCTTTGCTGTTTGGTTACTTCTTGACCATCACCCAAGTGCCACAAAAGCTGACCGAGGTGCTGACCGGCATGGGCGTAGGCCGCTACGGCGTGCTGGCCATGATCATGGTCATGTACCTGGTGCTGGGTTGCCTGATGGACGCCATGGCGATGATCATTTTGACCGTGCCCATCATTTACCCTGTGATCGTGCAGCTTGGCTTTGACCCCATTTGGTTCGGCGTGATCATCGTCATGACGGTGGAGCTGGGCTTGATTCACCCGCCGGTGGGGATGAACGTGTTCGTCATCAAGAGCGTGGTCAAAGACGTGAGTTTCACGACCATCTTCAAAGGCGTGATCCCCTTTGTGGTCACTGACTTGCTGCGCTTGGTGATTTTGATCAGCTTCCCAATCATTGCCCTGTGGCTGCCCGCCCGCATGGGTTGAACTGGCCCACCTGAGCAAGCCAAGTTGAGCGGACCAAGCTGAACGGGCCCAGCCGCTCAGGCCTGGGCCAATTGCCGCATCGCGTCCGGGTTGATGAGCTGCAGCACCCGTCCGCGACCGCTGATGAGCTCGCGCTCGCGCAGTTGTTTGAACATGCGCGAAAGGGTTTCGGGCGCGATGCCCAGTTGCGCCGCGATCGTGCGCTTGCTCTGTCGCAAGGTCACGGCCAGCCCGCCGCCCATTTGCGCATCGGGCTCGGCATGGCGCAACAGCCATTCGGCGCAACGGGCGTCGGCGTCTTTGGCCAAACGGCTCACGGCCACTTCGGTTTGCTGACGCTGGGCCCGGGCCAGATCAAGCAGCAAGCTTTTGGAGGGCTCGGGCAATCGCTCCACATGCGAGCAAAACTCGGCCACCGGCACGACGTGCGCGCGGACTTCGGTTTCGGCCACGGCGTCCACCGCGTGCGGCAAGCCCAACAAGCCTGAGGCGGCCTCCAGCCAAAAGGGGCCTTGCACCACGCCCAAATGGTGCTGCATCACGCCTTGCTCCCAGATCCCCAACATCACACGACCCTGATCGACATGCAGCACTTGGTCGGTGGATTCACCCCGGCGCAGCAGCACTGCGCCTGGGGCCAAACTGTGGTCAGCGGTGGAGGGGTCAATGGGCGTGGACAGCATGGGGCCCAATGTGCCAGAGCCCAGCCCGTCTTGATTTGATCCGCATCAAATGC
>JAHECM010000194.1 GCA_024641725.1 Limnohabitans sp.
GGCTGAACCTCTCTGCCCGCACGCTGCACCGTCAATTGCACGAAGAAGGGGCCAGCCTGCAACAACTCAAAGACAGCGTGCGCCAGCAACGCGCCCGCGAGCTGCTGCTGCGCTCATCACGTCCCCTCAAACAAATCGCCGCCGAGGTGGGCTTTGCGAATGAAAAAAGTTTCATGCGGGCCTTCAAAGGCTGGACGGGACAAACCCCTGACGAATACCGATCTGGCCAAACCCGCCAGAGGGCTTGACCCAGGATGGCATCAAGCCAGCCCCGACCCCGTCAGGCCAGACGAAGCGCTTGCATGTCTGTGAAGATGCGTTGCGCGCCCGCCACCAACAAGGGCTGGTGTGCAGCAGGCGGTGCAGCATAGGCCCACACCGTGGCCCCTGCGGCCACACCCGCCGTGATGCCCACCGTGGTGTCTTCCACCACCAGGCAATGGCGGGGATCGACCTGGAGATGGGCTGCAGCCGCCAGATACACATCGGGAAAGGGTTTGCTGCGCGGCATTTCGTGGCCACTGAAAATGCGGCCCGCGAAAAAGTCATGCAAGCCCACTTTTTTGAGCATCATCTCGACCTTGAACCGATCGGCCCCAGACGCCACCGCGATGCGCCCCTCACAATGGTCGTGCAGGTGGGCTACGGCGTCGTGGATGCCGTCGATGGCCGTGATCTGCTGGTCCAGCCGCACGTTGCGTCGCTCAAAAAACGCTTGCAACCACGCATCGGTCAGAGGCTGACCGGTATGCGCTTCGATGGTCTCGCGCTGGCTTTTGACGGTGTGCCCCACAAAGCGCTGCATGCACTCTTGCAAGCTCATGCGCCAGCCTTGCTCCTCGAACATGTCACGCAGCACGCCGCAGGTGATGGCCTCACTGTCCACCAGTACGCCGTCGCAATCGAACAAAACCGCTTCAAATGTCATGCGCTGATGATACGGGCTCAGAGCACATCGCCATCGACATACAACCAACGGCCGTCTTCGCGCACAAAGCGGCTGCGTTCGTGCTGCCTCACGGCCTTGCCGCCCACCCGAAAGCGGGCAACAAATTCAACTTCGGCCGTGTCTTCACCCGTGCTGCGGTGCTGCTTGATCTCCAGCCCCAGCCACTTGGCCCCCGCTTCCAGCGTCAACTCGGCGGGCCGTTGGCTGGGGTGCCAGGTGGCCAGCAAATAGGACACATCGCCCAGCACAAACGCGCTGTAGCGCGAGCGCATCAGGCTTTGGGCATCGGGCGCGGCGCGGCCTGCGTGGTATGCCCCGCAGCAAGCGTCAAGCGCCAGTGCCAGGCCTTTGGCGGCGGTTCGACCACAGGGACAGGCCAGCATCACAGCGCGCGCTGGATGATGATTTTTTGCACGTCGCTGGTGCCTTCATAGATCTGGCACACGCGCACGTCACGGTAGATGCGCTCGACCGGGAAGTCGCTCACATAGCCGTAGCCGCCCAGCGTCTGGATGGCGGCGGAGCACACCTTCTCGGCCATCTCGCTGGCGAACAGCTTGGCCATGGCGGCTTCTTTCAGGCAAGGCCGGCCCGCGTCGCGCAGGCTGGCCGCGTGCCAAATGAGTTGTCGCGCGGCTTCGAGTTGTGTGGCGCACTCGGCCAGCCTGAACCCCACCGCTTGGTGGTTGAAGATGGGGGTGCCAAAGCTTTCGCGCTGCTTGGCGTAGTCAATGGCCACTTCCAAAGCACTGCGGGCCATGCCCAGGCTTTGCGCGGCGATGCCGATGCGCCCGCCTTCCAATCCGCCCAGTGCAATGCCATAGCCCTCACCCTCTTTGCCAATCAGGTTCTCGGCCGGGATGCGGCAGTTGTCAAAGTTGATCTGGGCGGTGTCGCTGCTGTGTTGACCGAGCTTGTCTTCGAGGCGCGCCACCACGTAGCCCGGGGCGTTGGTGGGCACGAGGAAGGCGCTCATGCCCTTTTTGCCTGCGCCCTTGTCGGTCACGGCGACGACAATGGCCACGTCACCATTTTGGCCACTGGTGATGAACTGCTTGACGCCGTTGATGACGTAGCTGTCGCCGTCTTTCACCGCTGTGGTGCGCAAAGACGACGCATCGCTGCCCACATGCGGCTCGGTCAAGCAAAACGCGCCCAGCATCTCGCCACGCGCCAGCGGTTCGAGCCACTGCTTTTTTTGCTGCGCGTTGCCAAACTTCATCAAGATGGCGTTCACGGGGCAGTTGGTCACGCTGATGACGGTGCTGGTGCCACCGTCACCGGCGGCAATTTCTTCGAGCACCAGCGCCAGCGTCACATAGTCAAGGCCCGCACCGCCCAGCTCTTCGGGCACGCAAATGCCATAAGCGCCCAGCTCGGCCAGGCCTTTGTGCACGTCTTTGGGGAAGTGGTGTTTTTTGTCCCACTCGGCGGCATGCGGCCACAGCTCGCGCTGAGCAAAGTCGCGCACGGCGTCGCGGATCATTTCTTGGTCAGAGGTCAGCAACATGCTTGGCTTTCAGCAAAGTTCCAGCGCCACGGCCGTGCCTTCGCCGCCGCCGATGCACAGCGTGGCCAGGCCTTTTTTGAGGCCACGGGCCTGCAGCGCGTGGATCAGGGTCACCATGATGCGGGCGCCGGACGCGCCGATCGGGTGGCCCAGCGCGCAAGCGCCGCCGTTCACATTGACTTTGTCGTGCGGCACGTTCAGCTCTTTCATGAGCGCCATGGGCACCACGGCAAAGGCTTCGTTGACCTCCCACAGATCGACGTCTTCGACTTTCCAGCCGGCTTTGGCCAGGGCTTTTTGAGTCGCGCCCACGGGGGCCGTGGCAAACCACTCGGGCTCTTGCGCGTGCGTGGCGTGGCTCACGATGCGGGCCAGCGGCTTGCAGCCGAGTTGGGCGGCGGTGCTCTCGCGCATCAGCACCATAGCCGCTGCGCCGTCGTTGATGGACGAGCTGGCCGCAGCGGTGATGGTGCCGCCATCTTTTTTGAAGGCGGGTTTGAGCGTGGGGATCTTGTCGATCTTGATCTTGCCAGGGCCTTCGTCGATGGCGACCTCCGTTTCACCGGTGCGGGTTTTAACGGTCACTGGTGCGATTTCTTTGGCAAAGGCGCCGCTGGTGATGGCGTCTTGCGCCCGCTGGACCGAGGTCATGGCGAAATGGTCTTGCTGCTCGCGGGTGAAGTTGTACTTGGCCGCGCAGTCTTCGCCAAAGGTGCCCATGCTGCGGCCTGCTTGGTAAGCGTCTTCGAGGCCGTCGAGCATCATGTGGTCGTAAATTTTGTCGTGGCCCATGCGGTAACCGCCACGGCCTTTGAGCATGAGGTAGGGGGCATTGGTCATGCTTTCCATGCCGCCAGCGACCAGCACATCGTGCGTGCCAGCCACCAACATGTCGTGCGCGAACATGGCCGCGCGCATGCCCGAGCCGCACATTTTGGACAGCGTGACTGCGCCTGCACTCTTGGGCAATCCGCCTTTGAACGCCGCTTGGCGCGCTGGGGCTTGGCCTTGGCCGGCCATCAGGCAATTGCCAAACAGCACTTCGGTCACCAGCTCAGGGCTGATGCCTGCGCGCTCAACTGCAGCCTGGATGGCGACGCCGCCCAAGTCGTGGGCCGATTGGGTTGCAAAGTCGCCCTGAAAGCTGCCCATGGGGGTGCGGGCAGCGCTGACGATGACGATGGGGTCGGACATGGGGTTCTCCAAACAATGAAAAATCAAACAGAAACCACGTCACCCATCACAGGTCACGCGGCAGGCAGCACGCCCCCTCGGGGGTAGCGCTTGAAAGCGTTGCGAAACACATTGACCACTTCGTCGGCGCTGCTCATGCTGACGCCCAGGTCTTTGACCAGGCCGTTGTCCAGCCC
>JAHECM010000110.1 GCA_024641725.1 Limnohabitans sp.
GGTCCAGGGGTGTTGGCCCATGAGCCGAGATGGAATGTTCATCCATGGGGAACGCAGCAAGGGGTGCCGGCCGCAGAAGAGTTCGGCCACTTTTACGCAGACTGGCATTCGGCTTTGGCTGCTCAGGGGGTGGATGGCGTCAAGGTAGATGCTCAGGCGATGCTTGAATCGGTATCTGCGGGTCAAGGAGGCCGTGTGGTCATGACCAAAGCCAGCAAAGCCGCGCTGGAAGCTTCAGTGGGCAAGCATTTTGATGGGCGGCTGATCAATTGCATGTCATGTGGATCGGAGGGAGCCTATCTCAGCCATGACAGTGTCGTGATGCGCACCTCGGATGATTTTTTTCCGCAGCGACCAGACAGTCACGGCTTGCATTTGTTCACCAATGCGGTGGCAGGGCTGTGGTGGGGCGAGTTCATGTTGCCCGACTGGGACATGTTTCATTCATCACATTCGCATGGTGCATTTCATGCAGTTGCGCGCGCCGTGTCCGGTGGCCCAGTGTACGTTTCAGACGGCATTGGCATGCATGATGCTGCGGTACTTAGAAAACTGGTGTTGTCGGATGGCTCGGTGCTGCGTGCCGATTTTCCGGGACGTCTCAGCCCAGATGTGCTCATGGCCGATCCGACCCAGGACGGTGTGCTGCTCAAAGTGTTCAACCGAAATCAAGTGAGCGGGGTTCTTGCCCTGTTCCATGCTGGGCTAGGGACAGAGCGTTTGGTTTCCCACGTGTCCTTGGCAGATGTGCCTGTGCTGCCGACGGCACCTGCTTATGTTGCTTGGGCTCATCAGCTGGACCGGCTCTGGCTATGTGATGAGGAGCCGTTGGTCCCAGTTGAATTGGGTCCCGCTCAATGGGAGATAGTGTCTTTCGCCCCGATCGAACAGGGTGTGGCAGTGCTGGGATTAGCCGATAAATACAACAGCACGGGGGCAGTGGTTTCTCGTCGCTGGATCGGTGCAAGCTATGAAGTCCTGCTGCGTGATGGTGGTGAATTCCTCGCTTGGGTTTGGCAGAAGCCTGTGGAAATCTCGTGTGAGGACATGCAAGTCCGCTATGACTTCGATGAGCAGACGGGTCGATTGCAGTGCCACTTGCCCTGCGGAGGCCCACGGAAGGTGCTGCTGTCCTGGTGATGCTTTCAAGTTGGTTATTTTTTAGATAACAAGAGATCAATGACATGTCACAGAAAATTTCCCGCGAATACCTGCGCCTTCATGGCCAAAACACCAGCCTTGTATTGGAGCTGCCTGCGGGCGAAGCGCCGATCTGGCGTTATTGGGGGCCACGGATTCGCGACGAAGCGCCCCATGGTTTGCGTGAGTCCCGGCCTTTGCCCTCGTTCATGCTGGACTTTGACCAGCCTCTGACGTTGGCGCCCAGTTTCGGGGTGGGGTGGTTTGGACAAAGTGCTTTGCTGGCGCATCGCCATGGACAGGCTTTTGCGCAGTCCTTCACGCAATGCGATGTGCATTGGGTGGTGCCCGCGCAGACTGTGCGCGTGGTTCTGACTGACGCGATCGCCGCCATCGAGCTGACAGTGCATCTGAGCATGGACCAGTCGAGCGATGTGCTGACCCTTAAGAGCAGTTTGCGCAACCTGGGTGATAGCGCTCTGGACGTGCAGTGGTTAGCAGCCGGTACATTGATGTTGCCTGCACAGGTGCAAAACGTGCGTTCGTATGCTGGACAGCACACCCATGAGTTTTTGTTGCAATCCGACAAGCTCTCTCGCAGCCTGTGGCGGCGCGAAAGCCGCCGTGGCCGCACATCGCACGATTGCTTTCCGGGTGCAGTGGTCACCACTGAAGGCACCACAGAAACCTTGGGTCTGGTCTACGGTGCGCACTTGGCCTGGTCGGGTAACCATCAGCAAACCATTGAATGGCTTCATGACGCGCAATACCAGTGGCAAATGGGCGAGTGGCTGGCACCGGGCGAGGGCTTGCTCGCCGCAGGGGCCACTTTGCAGACGCCTGAGTTGGTGGCCAGTTGCTCCCTGCATGGCCTCAATGGTTTGGCGGCCAACTTTCATGCCGAGTTGCGTACACGTCTGAAATGGCCCGGTGGGCAGATGCGTCCAAGGCCTGTTCACCTGAACACCTGGGAGGGGTTTTACTTTGACGTGTACCCCGACAAAGTCAAGGAGCTGGCCACGGCCGCTGCAGCGATCGGGGTGGAGCGCTTCGTGCTGGACGATGGCTGGTTCCACGGTCGTCACCACGACCGTGCCGCACTGGGCGACTGGTGGCCTGATGAAAGCAAATTTTCACAAGGCTTAGCGGATTTGGTCTCCCATGTGAACAACCTGGGCATGGAATTTGGCTTGTGGTTTGAACCTGAAATGATCAACCCGGACAGTGATCTGTACCGTGCACACCCAGACTGGGCGCTGCAGTTGGCTGGGCGTCCTTTAATCACCGCCAGAAATCAGCTTGTGCTGGACATTTCACGTAACGAGGTCAGTGACTATTTGTTTGAAAAAATTGATGATTTACTCAAGGCGCAGCCGATTAGGTACATCAAATGGGACCACAACCGTGACTTGACTACAGCGGGGCTGCATGATGGTTCGGCAGGCTACCGGGCTCAAGTGCTTGCGGTTTATACCCTCTTCGATCGCATCCGTGTGGCTCATCCAGAAGTTGAAATTGAAAGTTGCTCCGGCGGCGGCGGACGCATCGACTTCGGCGTGCTTCGCTACACGCACCGTGTGTGGACAAGTGACTGCATTGATGCCTTGTCGCGTGTTCCCATTCAGCGCGGATTTTTGCAGTTTTTCCCACCCGAAATCATGGGTGCCCATGTGGGTTGTGCGCGTGCACACACAACGGGTCGCACCCAAAGCATGGCATTCCGTGCGGCCGTGGCCTTGCCCGGCCATTTGGGCGTTGAGCTGGATGCGCGCATCTTGAACCAAGAAGATACGGCCGAGCTCAAAGCTTGGATTCAGCTGTACAAAAATTTGCGCGGGCGCTTGCACCACGGTCATGTGTGGCAAGGTGCAGTTGAGGATGGCATCGTATGGCAAGCCCACGGCGATGTGAACGCGGACGGCAACGCGAGCGATGTTTTGCTGTTGGTGTATCGAACACTGCCGACCAGCCACAGATATTCACCGCGTTTGCCTCTGCCTATGATGGACTCGCAAGTGAACTATAGGGTACGGCAGCTTGTTCCGATCGGCACTGTTTTACCCACTGACGCACACAATACGGCGCCTTTCTTTGATGCGCTGAACACGCCAGACGGCGTGACTATGGATGGCGCTTGGTTACAACATGCAGGCTTGCCTTTGCCTCGCGCGCAGGCCGAGTCCGCATTCATTGTTCAACTGACACGCATGTGAGGGATTCATCATGAACATTCTTGTGACGGGCGGTGCTGGCTACATCGGCAGCATCACTTGTGTCCAATTGATTGCAGCGGGTCATCGGCCGATCATTCTCGACTCCTTGGTCAATGCCAAGGCTGAGGTGGTGAATCGCATTGAGCAAGTCAGTGGGCAGCGCCCCGTTTTTGTTCAGGCCGATGTGCGGGACCGAGCACGTTTGGTACAAACCCTGCGTGAGCACGCCGTTGACGCAGTGATTCATTTTGCAGGGTTGAAGGCTGTGGGTGAATCGGTAGCCCAACCCTGGCGCTATTACGACAACAATGTACAGGGCTCGCTTGTTCTGATCGATGCCATGCGGGAGGTGGGGATTCAGACACTGGTCTTCAGTTCGTCGGCGACTGTCTACGCAGAAACATTGGATCAGCCTTTGCATGAAGGCTCGGTGATTTCGTCGAATAGCCCCTATGGCCGTACCAAACTGATGGCGGAGCAAATTTTTTCCGATGTCGTGGCGGCAGAGCCTACGTGGTCAATCACGGCCTTGCGCTACTTTAACCCTGTGGGCGCGCATCCCAGCGCTTGCTTGGGAGAAGACCCTCAAGGCGTTCCTAACAATCTCATGCCTTTTATCGCACAGGTGGCCGTTGGACGCCGTTCGGCTTTACACATTTTTGGCAACGATTACCCCACGCCCGATGGTACTGGCGTGCGCGATTACATCCATGTAATGGACTTGGCTGATGGTCACTTGGCTGCTCTGCGCTATGCCCATGGCCGACCTGGCCACCATGTATTCAACCTCGGGTCTGGCCGGGGGCTGAGTGTCCTGGAGTTGTTGTCGGCCTTTGGGCGTGCGTGCGGTAAATCCTTGCCCTATGAATTTTCACCTCGGCGACCGGGTGATTTGGCGGCTTTTTGGGCCAACCCCAGTTTGGCAGAAGAACTCTTGAACTGGCGTGTGCAACGCTCGCTCGACGATATGTGCGCTGACTCTTGGCGTTGGCAATCTCAAAACCCTAATGGCTATGAATCATCATGACCCTAACATTTGACATTGGCGAACACTCCCACCGTCGCCGCAACCCTCTGACAGGTGAATGGGTGCTGGTGTCTCCCCACCGTGCCAGACGACCTTGGCAAGGTCAACAGGAAGACGTTTCTTCGGTTACTCTGCCTGCATACGATCCCCACTGCTACTTGTGCGCAGGCAACACCCGTGTCAGTGGCGATATCAATCCACACTACACCGGTGCCTTTGTGTTCACCAACGATCACGCAGCCTTGATGCAGGAGGTGCCCGCTGCGCCCGCTTGCGAAGACGCATTGTTTCAAATGCACGAAGCACGAGGCACCAGCCGGGTGGTGTGTTTCTCGCCCGACCACAGCCGCACACTGCCAGAGCTGCCGGTCACAGCCCTCGCCGGATTGGTCGATGTGTGGTGCGAGCAGGCGGCCGAATTGGGACAACACCATGCATGGGTGCAAGTGTTCGAAAACAAGGGTGCGCTGATGGGCTGTTCTCAACCGCATCCACACGGTCAAATTTGGGCCACAGACCACATGCCTAATGAAGCAGTCGTGGAGGATCGGTTCCAGAGAGAGTATTTTTTAAAAAATAGGCGAGCGCTGCTGCTGGATGTCGTAGATCGCGAAATTCGGGATGGTTCTCGGGTCGTTGTATTGACAGAGCACTGGCTGGCGGTAGTGCCATTTTGGGCAACGTGGCCGTTCGAGACGCTGCTGTTGCCGCGCTTTCAGGTACAGCAGTTGCAACAACTCAGTGTTGTGCAGAGACAGGATTTGGCTTTGGCATTGAAGCAGCTGACTTCGCGATATGACAACTTGTTTCAGTGTTCATTTCCGTATTCGATGGGATGGCATGGTGCACCTTATCGTGGCCATGACATGGAGCCGTGGCAGTTGCATGCGCATTTTTACCCTCCCTTGTTGCGTTCAGCTTCGGTGCGCAAGTTCATGGTCGGTTTCGAAATGTTGGCCGAGGCCCAGCGCGATTTGACTCCAGAGCAAGCTGCACAAAAGTTACGTGAACTTAGTCCCGTGCACTACAGCGGTTTTTGAAATGACAAGGATTTAGAAATTATGAAGTCCGCATTGATTGATAGAGTTTGCAGTGCTTTTGACGGATTCTATGGACGACTTCCAACCGTTTTGGTGCAAGCGCCTGGCCGGGTGAATCTGATTGGAGAGCACACCGATTACAACGATGGTTTTGTACTGCCATGTGCCATCAATTTTCACACTCTGGTGGGAGCTTGCCCGCGCAGTGACCGACGAGTGCGAGTCCTCGCAGTGGACTATGGCAATGCCTTGGATGAATTCGGCCTTGACGATCCAATTGTTCAGCGTGCAGATTCACCATGGGCAAACTACGTTCGAGGGATGGTCAAAAAGTTGCGCGAACAGGGTTTTGGCTTAAGCGGTGTCGACATTGCCATTGCAGGCAATGTCCCGATAGGCGCGGGGCTGTCCTCTTCTGCATCGCTCGAAGTGGCGGTTGGGCAACTTTTCAAAACACTTTGCGGTTTGGATACGCTCAGTCCTACCGAATTGGCACTGACGGCGCAGCGTGCTGAAAATCAGTTTGTTGGTTGTCAATGTGGAATCATGGACCAACTTATTGCTGCACGCGGTGAAGAGGGGCAAGCCTTGCTCATTGATTGCAGGTCGTTAGAAGCCCGGTCTGTTCCAATGCCTCAAGGTGTGGCCGTCATGATCGTACATTCTCGCATCCAGCGCGGACTGGTTGAGAGTGAGTACAACCAACGCAGGCATCAGTGCGAAACGGCGGCGCGCCACTTCGGGGTGAATGCTTTGCGAGACGTGACGCTTGACCGAATGCAGGTGCACGCGAAGGGTTTGGATCCTGTGACGATGCGTCGAGCCTTGCATGTGGTGACGGAAAACCAGCGAACATTGGATGCGGCAGAAGCATTGGCAACTCATGACCTGTTGCGCATGGGGCAGTTGATGGCGCAATCGCATGTGTCTATGCGCGATGATTTTGAAATCACGGTGCCTGCGATCGATGCCTTGGTTGAGTTGCTTCAATCTGCCATTGGTTCGCAAGGTGGAGCTCGGATGACCGGGGGCGGTTTTGGCGGTTGTGTGGTTGCTTTACTGCCAGCGACAGAGGTGTCGCGGGTTCGGGCGCTTGTTCAGACTCACTACAGATCTCCGGAAGGACATTTGGCACACGTGTATGCTTGTCATCCGTCGGCGGGGGCGGGCCGAGTTGACGAGATTCGCGCCATTTGAAATCGATTGCAAAAATCATTGAGCAACTGTTTTGAGGCTTGAATCCGCTTGGTGCTTTTGCATTGCCAGAAATTAATCCGATACGTCTTTGCTTTGCGTGGCTCTGCAATTTCTAGGGTTTCCCCTATGGTTTAGGGTTGTGAGTTTTGGTTATCATGCAAACGATTGCAAATCAACTTAACCACAAATTTGAGGAGTGGCCAAACAATGGAAGACTACGCCAGCCGGCAAAGAAAACCAGGTAAGCACCTGGTGGGCATTGGCTTGGTGGTGGTGCTGCACCTGTTGCTGTTTTGGGCGATCAACTCGGGCTTGGCTCGATCGTTCGTCAAGAAGCTCAAGGGGCCAGTAGAGGCGGTGTTGCTCGAAGAGCAAAAACCAGATATTCCGCCGCCACCTCCCCCGCCTCCGCCCAAAAACCTGCCACCGCCGCCCGCTTATGTTCCGCCCGTGGACGTGCCAGTGTCCGCACCGGCAGCGGTCAACGCGATTGCTGCGGTGTCCAACACGCCGCAACCCGTTGCGCCGCCAGTGCCAGCACCAGTGGTTGTTGCGCCCCCGGCGCCAGCCGTTCGGGTTGGGGCTGTGGTGAACTCGGCCAACTGCGAAAAGCCCGAATACCCCAGTGCATCGCGCCGCCTCGAAGAAGAGGGCACAGTGAGCCTGAAGTTCTTGGTGGGCGTGGATGGCAAGGTGCTCCAAGCCGAAGTGGAAAAAAGCTCAGGCTTCCGACGCCTGGACGAAGCGGCGCGTGCCGGGCTGGCCAAGTGCCAGTTCAAGCCCGCGACGGTGGACGGCAAGCCTGAGCAAGCTTGGGCCAGCATGAAATACACATGGCGCCTGGAGTGATGCGGCCAGCGTTGCCCATAGCCTACTAACCCTATCAACTGAATTCAAAAGAACCCCAGAGGAGTCCCTCATCATGTTTAAGCAAATCAAAACCATCGTTCTTTGTGCTGGCCTGTTGGCCAGCTTGCTGGGCGCGGGCACCGCAGTGGCGGCCAAGCCCAAGGCCGCAGAAGCTGCGCCAGCGGCTGCCGCACCAGCACCAGCACCAGTTGCAGCGCCAGCCGCACCTGAAGCGGCTCCAGCTGCAGCGGCCCCCGTGGCTGCCGCAGCGCCTGCTGCTGAAGAAGAAAACCCCTATGGCCTGGCCGCTTTGTGGGGCCAAGGCGACTTTGTGGCCAAAGCCACGCTGCTGATCTTGGTGATCATGAGCATGGGCTCGTGGTACGTGATCTTCACCAAGTTCGCTGAACAGGCCAAGATCAACAAACAAGCCCGTGAAGCACAAGACAACTTCTGGAGCGCGGGCTCCGTGGCGCAGGGCAAAGACGCTCTGGCCGAAGGCAGCGCCTTCCGCTTCATCGCAGAAAAGGGCCTGGAGGGCGCCTCCAAGCACACCGGCATGCTGGGCACCATCGATTTCAACGACTGGGTGACCATGAGCTTGCAGCGCGCCATTGGCAACGTGCAAAGCCGCATGCAAGACGGCCTGGCCCTTCTGGCCACCGTCGGCTCCACCGCCCCCTTTGTGGGTCTGTTTGGTACCGTGTGGGGCATCTACCACGCGCTGGTCAAAATCGGCATGTCCGGACAAGCGTCCATCGACAAGGTGGCCG
The DNA here is from genome assembly GCA_024641725.1 of Limnohabitans sp. Classification (GTDB taxonomy): domain Bacteria; phylum Pseudomonadota; class Gammaproteobacteria; order Burkholderiales; family Burkholderiaceae_C; genus Limnohabitans_A. The sequence continues at coordinate 8,240 of JAHECM010000110.1, forward strand.
GCCCTGTGGGTGAGTCGCTGATCATGACGGCCATTGGTTTGGCAGTGGCCGTGCCAGCGGTGCTGGGTTACAACTGGCTGGTGCGCCGCAACAAGGCGGCGATGGAAGAGATCAACGCCTTTGGCTCGGACCTGCATTCGGTGCTGCTGGCTTCGGCCAAGAAGTAAATCCCTTCGGGCTGGGGTAGGCCACCAAGAGGGTGTGCCTCAGACCGATCACAGGAGGAGCCAAAATGGCCATGAACGTAGGTGAAGCCGATGACGAGATCATTGGCGCGATCAACACCACACCGCTGGTGGATGTGATGCTGGTGTTGTTGATCATCTTCTTGATCACGATCCCAGTGGTGACGACTTCCATCAAGGTGGAATTGCCCAAAGAGAAGAATCTGGTGCGAGAGACCAAGCCAGAGAACGTGATCATTTCGGTGGACCGTGCGGGCAAAATTTACCTGTACGACACGCCCATCAAGAATACGGCTGACCTGTCCGAGCGCATGAAGAAGTTTGCGGCGATGAAGCCGCAGCCCGAGGTGCAAATTCGGGGAGACGGCAAGAGCGATTTCGAGTCGGTGGGCCGGGTGATGTACTCGGTGCAGCGTGCGGGGATCGTGAAGGTGGGCTTCATCACCGAACCGAACAACTGAACCCAACACAGCCAAGGGAGCCAGACATGGGAATGAACGTAGGAACGAGCAGCAGCAACGAGCCGGAGGTGATGGTGGACATGAACACCACGCCGCTGATTGACGTGATGCTGGTGTTGTTGATCATGCTGATCATCACGATCCCGGCGCAGTTGCACACGGTGAATTTGGACATGCCGTTGCCAAGCAACGCGCCCAAGAAAGCCGATCCGGTGGTGGTTCGGGTGGATGTGGATGCGCAAAGCGTGGTGAACTGGAACGGCAAGCCCTTGAGCAACCGTGCTGAATTGGAGATGAAGGTGAAAGAGGCGGCGGCCATGAACCCGCAGCCAGAAATCCACATTCGCTCGCACGCCAAGGCCAAGTACGAGGCGGTGGCGGGGGTGATGGCCAGTGCTCAGAGCAATGGGCTGACCAAGTTAGGGATTGTGGGCTCGGAGCAGTTCATCAACTGAATCCGTTGCCCCCATAAAAGTTGTTGAGTACGTTTCTTCCAAGGAAACTTTATCGCCCCGCTGTGAAAACGGCGGGGCGTTTTTTTCATGTGTTCGAGGTTGTCTTTCTTCGAGGATGCAATCGATCACAGTGTTGTTCTATCATCGAAGCCTGAGGAGTTGCACGTTTTCATGATCAAGGCAGTGACAGACAAGAAAAAAATGCAGATGGCCGACATTGCGCGTTTGGCAGGGGTGTCCACGGCCACAGTGTCGCGCGCCCTCAATGGCAGCCCACTCATCAACGAAGAAACGCGCCAGCGTATCCAAGAGCTGGCCAAGTCCTTGAGCTACACCATCAATCAAGGGGCGCAGAATTTGCGCCGGGGTGGCAACCGCACCATTGGGGTCGTGATCCCCTACAACGCGACCAATCGGCAAAGCATTTCAGACCCGTTTTTTCTGGCCATGCTGGGCAGCTTGGCCGATGCATTGACCGAGCGGCAGTACGACTTGTTGCTGTCGCGCGTGGATTCCGAGCATTTGGACAACATTGCGGCCCTCTACGACTCGGGGCGCGTGGGCGGCATCATCATGATTGGTCAGTGGGGACACCATGACCAACTCAATGAATTGGCACGTCGGCGTTTGCCCTTTGTGGCTTGGGGCGCGCAGTTGCCCCAGCAGCTCTACTGCAGTGTTGGCAGCGACAACTTCAATGGGGGCAAGATGGCCACCGAGCACCTGCTGGGTACGGGTCGAAAACGCTTGGCGTTCATGGGTGACAGACTTTTACCCGAACCTGAAAAGCGCTATGCAGGTTATGAAGAGGCATTGCGCAAATTTGGCGTGAGTGCCGACCAGACTGTCTATATCCCTTCCTCCTTTGAGCCGCTCGATGGTCAAAGAGCCTTGCGTGAACATTTGGATCAACAGGGCTTGAATTTTGACGCCATCGTTGCGGCCAGTGACTTGCTGGCCATCAGTGCGATCGGCGTGTTGCGTGAGCGTGGTTACGAAGTCCCCAAGGATGTGTGTGTGGTTGGTTACGACGATGTGGAGCCTGCTGCCCACAGCTTTCCGCCGGTGACCACGGTCAGGCAGCCGCTGGATTTGGCCGGTGTGCAGCTGGTGGACTGCCTGGTGCGCGTGATGGCGGGGGAGCAACCCGAATCTCAAACGCTGCCCACTACTTTGGTGGTTCGCGAGTCAACGCAAGCGATTTGATTCGAGGGTGAATCGCACGGGCTGGGTCGCGTCGCCCATTGTTCGTGTGCCTTCGATGGCATTGCCGCACTGCCCCTGCGCCGCCCCACCCAGCCACGTCGCGGCAATGCGCTGGCCGTCGTGGCTTTCTTCCATGGTGAATTCGCCCTCGTCCCAATCGGCCACCACTTGAGCGCCTTGCTGGCCGCGCACAAGCGTGCCCTGCAAGCTGCCCAAGTGCTCGGGGTGGGCGTGCAGCGCCAGTGTCCACTGCTCAGGCGGCTGGGTGTGCAGGGTCACGCGCCAAGTGCCCATGAGGGCTTCAGCGCTGATGCCTGCACCTGCAGGGCAAGTGCTTTGCGACTGGGCCGCGCCCAGGCTCAGCAAGCAGGCCAGCACACCCGCTTGCACGCAGGCCTGAATCCGCTTGGCGGTTGATGTGTGGATGAGCTGGGGCATGGGGATCATGTCTTGACTTCGGCCGCAGCCGCTGCGCTGTCCGCCGCGCGTTTGGCAAATTCTGCCCGCAAGGCTTTGAGCTTTTCGCGGGGGTCTTCTTTGGCGGTGGTTTTGTCCAGCCCCATTTCGGCAATGAAGCGGCTGGGCAAGGCGGCCACCAATTCGCGGCCTTTTTTGCGGCGGCGCGTCCAGCTCACGGCCAGGCTGCGTTGCGCGCGGGTGATGCCCACGTACATGAGGCGGCGTTCTTCTTGCAGGCGCAGCACAATGCCCTCGCTCATGGGCCCATCGCTGCGGCCGCTGTGTTCGTCATCGTCGCCCAACTTGAAGGGCAGCAGCCCTTCGTTCACACCCACCAGCATCACATGCGGCCATTCCAAGCCTTTGGAAGCATGCAGCGTGGACAGGGTGACCACGTTTTGCTCTTGTTCGCGCTCATTGAGCATGGAGATCAGCGAGATGGTTTGGGCCACGTCCAGCAGGTTTTTGGCCTCGGTGGCTTGGGCGCCGGTGGCGTCTTCGATCTCGCCGCCGCAGCGCCCGGCCATCCAGTCGCAAAACTCGAGCACGTTGGTCCAGCGGGCCGCGGCGATTTTTTCGTTGTCTTCGCCGTCGTACAGGTGCTTTTCGTAGCCCATGTCCTTGAGCCATTCGAGCAAGAACGCCAGCGCGGGCTCCTTGCCCAGCGTTTGGCGTGCGCGGTGCTCCAGGTCGTTCACAAAGCGGCCAAACTCGTGCAGCCCCGCAATGGCGCGGGTGTTGACGACGCTGGGCAGGCTGCCTGCAAACAGGGCTTCAAACAGGCTGACTTTGTACTGCGTGGCAAAGGTGCCCAATTGCGCCAGCGTTTGGTGGCCAATGCCGCGTTTGGGGCTGGTCACGGCGCGCAAAAACGCCGGGTCGTCGTCGTTGTTCAGCCACAGCCGAAACCAGGCGCACAGGTCTTTGATTTCGGCCTTGTCAAAGAAGCTTTGGCCGCCTGAGACCTTGTAGGGTATCTGTGCACGGCGCAGCGCCTGCTCAAAGGGCCGGGCCATGTGGTTGGCGCGGTAGAGGATGGCGAAGTCCTTGAACTCGCGGTACTTGCCCGCGCCTTCGGTGGAAGTGCCCGCGCGGATCGACTGGATTCGGGCGGCAGCGCGTTCGGCCTCGTGTTCTTCGTTGTCGGCGTCGACCACGCGCACGGGTTCGCCCTCGCCCAGCTCAGAAAACAGGGTTTTCGGGAACAGCTTGGGGTTGGGCTGGATCACGTTGTTGGCCGCCCGCAAGATGGCGCTGGTGGAGCGGTAGTTTTGCTCCAGCTTGATGACCTTGAGCTGTGGAAAGTCTTCGGGCAGGCGCTTGAGGTTGTCCAGCGTTGCGCCGCGCCAGCCGTAAATCGACTGGTCGTCGTCGCCCACGGCGGTAAAGCGTGCTCGCTCGCCCACCAGGTGTTTGAGCACCTCGTACTGCGTGGCATTGGTGTCTTGGTACTCGTCCACCAGCACATGGCCCAGGGCTTTTTGCCACTTGGCGCGCACGTCTGCGTCGTCGGCCAGCAGTTTGAGCGGCATGCCGATCAAATCGTCAAAGTCCACGCTTTGGTAGGCCGTCAAGCGCTCTTCGTAGAGCGCCATGATGCGGGCGATCACCCGGGCGTTGTCGTCTGGGGCCTGCGCTTGAGCTTGCTCGGCGTTCAGGCCCTGGTTTTTCCAGAGGCTGATGGTCCACTGCCACTGCCGGGCGGTGGCCGCGTCGGTGGTGCCACCACAGTCTTTGAGGATGCTGGTCACATCGTCGGCGTCCAGGATGCTGAATTTCGGCTTGAGCCCGAGCACCTCGCCGTCCTCGCGCATGATGCGCACGCCCAGGGCGTGAAAGGTGCAGATCACCACGTCCTTGGCCGCCCGGCCAATCAGCCCTTTGGCGCGCTCGCGCATTTCGGTGGCGGCTTTGTTGGTGAAGGTGATGGCCGCGATGCGTTTGGGCTCCAGCCCAACCTCGATCAGCCGCTGGATCTTGTGCGTGATGACCCGCGTTTTGCCCGAACCCGCGCCGGCCAGCACCAGGCAGGGGCCGCCGACGTAGTTCACGGCGTCAAGTTGAGCGAGGTTCAGACCGGCGGACATGGCATAGGGGCTTGGCGTAGGGGCGTGGCGTTGGTGTGGATGCAAAGCGGGCCATCATAGCGGGGCCCCTGCCTGTGGCTGTCGGTCACGTGACCATTTTTCGCTTCTTTTGCCCGCACAATGGCGGCCATGCTGGATGTTTTGCGCGTTACTTTTCCCTTTTTTGCCTTGGTGCTGTGCGGCTATTTGGCTGCCCGCCGCCGCTTGTTGCCGCTCGAAGCCATTCCCGGCCTGAATGGGTTTGTGCTGTTTTTTGCCTTGCCGTGCATGTTGTTTCGCTTTGGGGCCAGCACGCCGGTGGCGCAATTGCTCGATGCGGGGGTCTTGCTCACTTACTTGCTGTGCGCCTTGCTGATCGTGGCCTTGGCGGTGGCCGTCAGCTTGAATGCGCGCATCCGCTGGAACGACGCTGCCCTGGGGGCTTTGGTGGCCGCGTTTCCCAACACCGGTTTCATGGGCGTGCCTTTGCTGGTGGCTTTGCTGGGGCAGGCGGCGGCTGGGCCAACCATCGTCACCATCTTGGTGGACATGGTGATCACCACCTCGCTGTGCATTGCCTTGTCGCGTCTGGATGCGGCGGGCGAGCACGGTGCGGGCGTGGCGGTGCGCAAGGCGCTGGCCAGTGTGCTGCGCAACCCCATGGCCTGGGCGATCTCGGTCGGGGCACTCATGTCGTGGCAAAACCTGGCGCTCGTCGGCCCGTTCGCCAAAACCGTGGCTTTGCTGGGCGACGCGGCCTCGCCCGTGGCGCTGTTCACCATTGGCGCGGTGTTGGCGCGCTCGCAAATGCTGGCGCACGAGCGCCCTCACGGTCCGCTGCGTGCGCTGGACTACCTGCCGGTGGCCCTGATCAAGTTGTTGGTGCACCCTTTGCTGGTGTGGGGCGTGGCCAGCTTGGCCGTGCGCTGGGGGGCCCCGATTGACCGTTTGGCCCTGACGGTGATGGTGCTGGTGGCGGCGTTGCCCAGTGCCAGCAATGTCTCGCTGCTGGCTGAGCGCTTTGGCGCAGACAACGGGCGCATCGCCCGCATCATTTTGGTCACCACTTCTTTGGCGTTTTTGACGTTTTCAGGGGCGGTGGCCTGGCTCAAGCCCTGAGCCTTGCTCGCCTCAAATCGCTTGCGGGTCCACATCCACCAGCCAGCGGATCACGCCTTTGTGCTCGGGCTGGCTGCGCAGCTGGTGCAGCAGCGCGTGCAGCTGGGTCAGCACTTTGTGCAGGTCACTGCGCGAAGGGCTTTCGAGCAGCATTTGCGCGCGTTCCACGTCGGCCACGCGCTGCATGCTCAGGGGCACCGTGGGGTAGAGGCTGACCTGTGCCAGCAGCTGCGGACCGTCGGGTATGCGGCCGAGCACATCTTCGAGGGCGCTGCGGGCGGCGCTCAAAAAGCCCTGGGCCACGTCTTGGCTGCGGGCGTCGGCGCGCAGCAGGGCTTGGTGGCTGATGGGCGGCAAGCTGGCGGCGTTGCGCTCGGCCAATTCGCTGGCAGCAAAGGCGGGGTAGTCGTGGCGTTTGAGGGCGTCAAACAGCGGGTGCTTGGGGTGGAAGGTTTGCACCAGCATTTCACTGGGGCTGCCCTGGCCGGCCGCTCGGCCTGCCCGCCCAGCCGCTTGCATCAGCAGCGCAAACAGGCGCTCGGGGGCGCGAAAGTCGCTCGAAAACAGGGCGCTGTCCGGGTTGATGGCGGCCACCAGGGTGATGCGCCGAAAGTCGTGGCCCTTGGCGATCATTTGCGTGCCCACCAAGATGTCCACCTCGCCGCTGTGCACTTGGGCGAGCTGGGTTTCCAAAGCGCCTTTGAGCCGGGTGGTGTCCGCGTCGATGCGGGCAATGCGCACGGGCTTGCCGTCGGGGCGTTTGACGTCGGCCAAGAGTTCGGCCAAGTGCTCTTCGAGCTGCTCCGTGCCGCGGCCCAAGGGGGCGATGTCGGCGTTGCCGCAATCGGGGCAAGCGCGCGGCACCCGGTCGGTGAAGCCGCAGTGGTGGCAGCGCAAGGTGCGGTCCATTTTGTGAAACACCCGGAACGCGCTGCAGTGCTTGCACGCGCTTTTCCAGCCGCAGTCGGCGCAGTGCAGCACCGGGGCGTAGCCACGGCGGTTGAGCAGCAGCATGCTTTGCTCGCCCTTGGCGACCCGGTCTTGCAAGGTGGCCAGCAAAGGGGCAGACAACACCGCGCGGCGCGCCTGGTGGTTCATGTCGACGCGGCGCACTTGGGGCAAGGCGGCGGCGCCAACACGTTCGGGCATGTGCAGCCGCACGTAGCGCCCTCCGGGGTCGCCGTCGGCGTCTGGGGGGCGGCTTTGGTGCCAGCTCTCCAGTGAGGGCGTGGCCGAGCCCAGCACCACTTTGGCGCCCAGCAAGTGCCCTCGGTACACCGCCAGGTCGCGCGCCGAATAGCGTGCGCCCTCTTGTTGTTTGTAGCTGGGGTCGTGCTCTTCGTCGACCACGATCAGTTGGAGCTGGGGCATGGAGGCGAACACCGCCATGCGCGTGCCCAGCACGATGCGCGCTGCCCCCGTGTGCGCTGCCAGCCAACTCTTGAGCCTTTGGGCCCCGGTCAGGCCACTGTGCATGGAGACCACCGCCTCGCGGCCAAAGCGCTCTTGCACCCGCGCTTCGAGTTGGGGTGTGAGGTTGATCTCGGGCACCATCAGCAGCGCTTGGGCGCGGGGGTCGGCCGCCAGCAGGCTTTGCACGGCTTGCAGATACACCTCGGTTTTGCCACTGCCGGTGTTGCCGAAAAGCAAGAACGGACCAGCTTGCTCGGCCAGGTGTTGCAACACCGTGGTTTGTTGCCCGGACAGCACATGGCCCCGCGAGGCCTGCAGTGGCCCGGCCTGGGCGGGCAGCTTTTTGAGGCGGCGCGCCAGCTGGGTGGGGTTGAGGTCGCGCAGTTGCGGCGGCAAGGCCGACAGGGCCACCTCACCGATTGAGCGCTGGTAATACTGCGCCGAGAACTGCACCAGCTTGAGCCACTGGGCGTCGAGCGGGGCGATCCCGTCCAGCACCGCCGTGATCTCTTTGATCGCCGAAGGGGCGATGCCCGAGGGTGCCTCAGGCCGCACCCGCCACACCACGCCCAGCACTTCGCGCCGCCCCAGGGGCACCCGCACCAGTTGCCCGGCGGCCAGGGGGGTTGGGCTGCGGTAGCTCAGCAGACCCCCCACCCCGCTGTGCGCGGGAGTCTGGACAGCGATGTCGAGCCAAGAGGGGGAGGTCACGGTTGAGCCAGTTTGATTGTTGGATTTGTGAATTTCAACGGTTGCGAGGATCAGATTTTTTCTTGAAAGTCGCGCTAAGTGCTTGATTTGACTGGCCTTTGTCGGTCATCCAGAAAAACTGTGGATAACTTTGTTGAAAACTCTGTCTGGATGCCCGCAAACCCCTGAAAAATCAAGCTTTTCGCCAGATTGCCCGTCTGCTGAGCAAACCCGAAGGTCTAATGAAATCAAGCACTTACAAGGGCCTCGGGTCAAAGGTGGCCGGCCTTTGCAACAGGATGTAATGGCTTCAGGGCATTTGGCGTTTTGTGCATAAGTCAAGTCTTTGAAGTCTGTTTTTTTCAAAAAAAATGCCTAAGACCCCGGCATTTTTGTGTTAATCACCCCCGCTGGGCCTGTCGCAAACTGCGCGAGTGGCTGTGCACCGCCTCGACCAGCGCCGAGACATGCTCAGGGGGCGTGAACTGGCTGATGCCGTGGCCCAAATTGAAGATGTGCGTCGGGCCGGTGGTGGCCGTGTCGGTGTGCGGTGCACCAAAGCTGTCGAGCACGCGGCGAGCCTGTGCGGCAATTTGCTCGGGCTGGGCAAACAGCACATTGGGGTCGATGTTGCCTTGCAGCGCTTTGCCGGGACCGCCCACTTGGCCGCCCACCAAGGCTCGGGCCTTGGCCAGGTTCATGGTCCAGTCCAGGCCCAGCACGTCGCAGTCGAGTTGGCCCATCTCGTCCAGCCACAGGCCGCCACCTTTGGTGAAGACGATGCTGGGGATGCGTGCGCCAGCGTGCTCTTTTTTGAGCTGCGACAAGACCCGCCGTGTGTAGGCCAGGCTGAACTCTTGGAAAGCACCGTCGGCCAGCACCCCGCCCCAGCTGTCAAACACCATCACGGCTTGCGCTCCAGCTTCGATTTGGGTGTTCAGGTACAGGGCCACGGCGTCGGCGTTGATCTCGAGGATGCGGTGCATCAGGTCGGGGCGGCTGTACATCAGGCTTTTGACCTGGCGGTAGTCGTCGGAGCCCGCGCCCTCGACCATGTAGCACGCCAGCGTCCAGGGGCTGCCCGAAAAGCCGATCAGGGGCACACGGCCGTTCAGCGCCTTGCGGATGTTGGTGACGGCGTCAAACACGTAGCGCAGCTTGTCCATGTCGGGCACGGTCAGCTGGGCCACGGCGGCTTCGTCGCGCACGTTTTTGGCGAACTTGGGGCCTTCACCCAGCGCGAACGACAGGCCCAGGCCCATGGCATCAGGCACGGTGAGGATGTCGCTGAACAAAATGGCGGCATCGAGCGGGTAGCGCTCCAGCGGTTGCAGGGTGACTTCGGTGGCGTAGTCCACGTTGGTGGCCAGTCCCATGAAGCTGCCCGCTTGGGCGCGGGTGGCGCGGTACTCGGGCAAATAGCGACCGGCTTGGCGCATCAGCCAGATGGGGGTGTGGTCGGTGGCCTGGCGCAGGCAGGCGCGCAGGAAGCTGTCGTTTTGGAGAGGGGCAAAAGAGCTCATGCCCCGATTGTCGCAGGCCGGGCAGCCGTGCCCTGACATGGCCGAAGACGCCGAGTTAGCGCGCGGGCGGGAGCTTTTGCAATGCGCTCAGCACCTCTGCCACACTGGGCAGCTCGGACAAGAGCACTGGAGGCTGGCCGGGCGCATACAGCGCATAAACGGGCACGCCGCTGCGCCCCAGCGCGGTGAGTGCCTGCGTGATGGCCGGATCGCGGCGTGTCCAGTCGGCACGCATCAGCACCACTTGGCGGGCAGCCAAGTCGGCCAACAGCGCTTCATCGGCCAGGGTGGTTTTTTTGTTGTATTGGCAAGTCACACACCAGGCGGCAGTGAAGTCCACAAACACCGGCCTACCCGCTGCCAGCTGGCTTTGCAGGGCCGCTTCGCTCCAGGCTTGCCAGCGTTGTCCGGGCGCGCCTGGGGCCGCGGCGCTTGAGCGGGTCACCTCTGTCGGCGTCTCTCGCAAGGCGGTTGGCAGTGCGCCGCTGCCCAGCCAGACCAGCAGCGCCAAGCTCAAGGTGCCCCATGCCCAACGGGCTCGCCCCGACAGACTCAGCGCCCAGACGAGCGCCGCCACGCTCAGCAGCCATGCCAGCAGGGCACTGGCCCCATCGATGCCGGTTTGCTGCCCCAGCACCCAGAGCAACCAGACCACGGTGGCGAACATCGGAAAAGCCATGGCTTGGCGGAACACCACCATCCACGCGCCTGGCCGCGGCAAGGCATGGGCAACGCCCGGCCAAAGGCTGGCCGCCAGATACGGCAAGGCCATGCCCAAGCCCATGGCGGCAAACACCATGAGCGCTTGCCAAACCGGCAGCGCAATGGCCAGCCCCAGCGACGCCCC
>JAHECM010000199.1 GCA_024641725.1 Limnohabitans sp.
GTCAAACGCGATTTGGCCCGCTATGGCCAAGTGGTCAAGTCGGCGAACATCCGGGCCGAGTGAGCACCGTGTTGGCTAAATGAGCCCATATCCCCCGAAAAGACAAAACGAGCGGATTTCTCCAACGAAAGAGTGACACCGTATTTGCTGAAATCGCTTGATCCAACGGTGTCATGTCAGCCACCCTATGAAAAATCGACAGTGACCCTCTCGGAGGTTGCCTGCGGAATGACCGTTCGGCCCTGCTTGGTGAGCTTGACCAAACCATATTGGGCCATGGTATGCAGCGACCGCGACACGTTGGGCGGATGTTTACCGACCGCCTTGGCTAAAGCGTCCATAGAGTCTGGGTGACTTTCACGAATGGTCTTTAGTAAAGCCATATTCTCATCGGACAGCACCCGTGCCATGGCGGCCACAGTGGGAAACCAAACGTTGGGTTCATCTTCGCCGCGTTGACGTGTTCCCGCCGCAATGGCCAACGTGCGGGCGCGCTGCACAGGCACTGGCGCAATACCGAACTTCAATACCTTGTTCATGGACTGATCTCCTTCAAAACGCGATCTACTTCAGCATAAAAATCACTGACCAACTGGTACGCAGTGTCAAACTCGTACAGCACCCCCTCGTCCAGAGCGTGTCGATGGCGGTGGTCGTACGGAAACCTTTTGCCAGCATGCTTAAAACGCGAGCCTGCCGGCTTCACGCCATGGGCATTATCAAAACCAATGAGCCGGGTGTTGTCCGGCGCATGCAATGTCAGGCTGTACCTGATGCCGTGCGGTCGTTCCGCCGTTACGGGCACATTCGCAACTTCCATCTTGACCCAGTAGCCCGCATCATTTTGGACTTCAATATTGCCATCCAAGCCAAGCAAATATTCCAAACCAGTGGCCGGTGAACTTTGTGAACCCATGCCAAAGCGTATCACGAACTGATAAGTTTTCCAATTGGGCAAGAGGGCCGAAGTATGGGTCCAACTTTGGGTCGATACCGGGTATCGAATTGGCGGTAACGTCCGACCGCAAGCAGCCTGAAGTGAGTTGACGTTTTCGGCCTCAAATCCCCTGTTTCAGAGGCTAAATCCGCTTGTTTTACCTTTTCGTGGGGATGGGCCCATTGAGCCGCGCTCACCGAGGCTGTCGGCGTGCGTTGACCAGTGGTTGCGCCAAGCGCTCACCCTCTTGTAGCCAAAAGTCCGGGTCAGCGGCCTGGATGCGCGCGATGGCATTGCCCATGTGCGCGGCGGCGGCTTGGCGGGCGGCGTCAGCGCTGCCTGCTTGCACGGCTTTCACAATCGCCTGGTGCTCGGTTTGCACTTGCTGCGCAAAGTCCAGTCGGCGGGCCTCGTTGGCCCGGGTGACCTGGGTGGCACCCAACAAAAACTGCCCCAAGTAAGCCAGCGTTTGGAGCAAGAAGGGGTTGCCTGCCGCTTGGGCAATGGCCCGGTGAAAGCTCACGTCTTCGGCCACGCCGTCGCCGCCACCGGCCACAGCCGCGTCCAGGGCCAGCATGGCCTGCTCGATGACCAGCAGGTCTGCCGCCGTGCGGCGCTGCGCGGCCAAGGCCGCGACTTCGGCCTCCAAGGCGCGGCGCACCTCGACCATTTGGATCACGGCGTCTTTGGAGGCGGCGTGGTGCGCGTCAAAGTTCAGTGGCGCAAAGGGCGCCAAGGTGCTCACATAGACACCACTGCCCTGGCGCGAATCCACCAAGCCCAGGGACTTGAGGCGTGACACCGCCTCGCGCACCACCGTGCGGCTGACGCGAAACTGCTCGACCAAGCGCGCTTCGGTGGGCAATTTGTCGCCCGGGCCCAGCGCGCCACGTTTGATTTCGGTGGCCAACTGCTCGGCCACCTGGTCTGACAGCCGGGCACCGCTGGCGACGGGGGTAAAGTTTTGGCTCATTCAGTGGTCATACAAAAATCAAGCCAAGAATAGCCCCATGCAGGCCGCTGCGGTATGCAGGAATGCCCTTGCCCGGCGATGTGTGCGCATTTTTAAATTACGGATAGGTGAATTGATTTATCTATAGTAAATTACGGGTTTCGTGCCTCAGCGCTTGGCTGGGGTGCCGTTTCAGATTGCAGGAGACCCGCATGGGGGCTTACGTCAACCCGATTTATCCGTACAAATCGCCCACCGACCTGATGGCCACAGCGCCGCTGCGCAAGCCCTTGATCGTCATTGGCGCGGGCCCCGTGGGCTTGGCGGCGGCCATTGACGCGCGCTTGCAGGGCCTGAATGTGCTGCTGTTTGACGACGACAAGACGGTTTCTGTCGGCTCCCGAGCCGTGTGCTACGCCAAGCGTTCGCTCGAAATTTTGGACCGCTTGGGCATTGCCGACGCGGCGTGCCAACTGGGCGTGAGCTGGAACATCGGTCGCACCTTTTTAGAAGAGGACGAGGTCTACCAGTTCAACCTGGTGCCCGACGCCGGCCACAAGCGCCCGGGCATGATCAATTTGCAGCAGTACCACGTCGAAGAAATGCTGATCGCCCGTGCGCTCGAACTCGGGGCCGATCTGCGTTGGCAGCACAAGGTGAGCGCCGTCACGCGCCACGACGCGCATGTCAGCCTCACGGTGGAGACCCCGGACGGCAGCTTCGACATCGAGGCCGACTGGCTGGTGGTGGCCGACGGCGCACGCAGCCCCATTCGCCGCCACCTGGGGCTGGACATCGAAGGCCGCGTGTTCCAAGACCGCTTTTTGATCGCGGATGTGATCATGAAGGCCGACTATCCCGCAGAGCGCTGGTTCTGGTTTGACCCGCCGTTTCACCCCAACCAAAGCGTGCTGCTGCACAAGCAAAGCAACAACGTCTGGCGCATCGACTTTCAGCTCGGCTGGGACGCCGACCCCGAAGAAGAAAAGAAGCCCGAAAAAGTCATCCCGCGCCTGCAAGCCATGCTGGGCGACGACCGGCCCTTCGAGCTGGAGTGGGTCAGCATCTACACCTTCCAGTGCCGCCGCATGACCGACTTTCGGCATGGCCGCGTGCTGTTTGCAGGCGACGCGGCGCACCAGGTCTCGCCCTTTGGGGCACGCGGGGCCAACTCGGGTTTCCAAGACGTTGACGATTTGATGTGGAAGCTGGCGCTCGTGATGAAGGGCCAAGCCAGCGACAAGTTGCTCGACACCTACGCGATGGACCGCCAGTTTGCGGCCGACGAAAACATCATGAACTCGACGCGCTCGACCGACTTCATCACGCCCAAGAGCCGCACCAGCAAGACCTTTCGCAACCAGGTGCTGGCGCTGGCCAAGCACCACCCTTTTGCGCGCAAGCTGGTCAATTCGGGGCGCTTGTCGGTGCCGTCTTTCCTGACGTCATCGCTGCTGAACACGCCCGACGCTGACGCCTTTGAGGGCAATATGGTGCCCGGCGCACCCATGGACGATGCGCCCGTGCAGGTGGCCGGGCAAGACGCCTGGCTGCTCGACCAAGTGGGCCACGGATTTGCGGCGCTGCTGTTCGTGGACGCTGCGCCCTCTGCCGATGTGATGGCGCAGCTGCAGGCCTTGCAAGCAGGGGCGCTGCCGGTCACGCCGCTGATCGTCGCACCGCGCGCCTTGGATGTGCCGGGCTGCCCAGTCATCGTCGATGCAAAAGGCTTGATGGCCAAGCGCTACGACGGCCACGCTGGCACCACCTACCTGCTGCGCCCGGACCAACATGTCGCCGCCCGCTGGCGCGCGTTCGACGCGCGCCCGATCGCGCAAGCCGTGGCCCGTGCCACTTGCCAAGCCTGAACAGGGAGCCTGCGATGAACACCCCACAGCTCAAAACCGATCCGAACTTCCATGA
>JAHECM010000208.1 GCA_024641725.1 Limnohabitans sp.
CCGAAGACGGTCAGGTGGTCCAAGACCTGCAAGACCCGAGCGGCCAATACCCTGAGAGCACGGGCGTGACCGAAACGGCGGATCGCCTCTATGTCCAGAGCCTGCACGCCAAAGGGCTGGGTTGGTTGCCCAGGCCGTAAAGACGGCAGGGCTGGCGCTGGCTGATCCACTACCATTGGGGGCATGCTCAAGTACCGCACCATTCCCGTCACCCCTTTCCAGCAAAACAGCTCCTTGGTCTGGGACGACCAAACCCAGCAAGCCGCCGTGATCGACCCCGGTGGCGATCTGGATGTGTTGCTCGGCGCTGTTGAAAAACTTGGCCTGAAGCTCGAGCAAATTTGGATCACCCACGCCCATGTGGACCACGCCGCAGGCACGGCCGAGCTGGCCGAGCGGCTGGGTTTGCCCGTCATTGGCCCGCACCCGGGGGACCAGTTTTGGATCGACAGGCTGGAGGCCTCGGCCTTGAGTTACGGTTTTCCGCCCGCCACGGCCTTCACGCCCACGCGCTGGCTGGCTGACGGCGACACCGTCACCCTGGGCAGCCACACCTTGCAGGTGCGCCATTGCCCGGGCCACACGCCAGGGCATGTGGTGTTTTATTCGCCCGAGATCAAACGCGCTTTTGTGGGGGATGTGCTGTTTGCCGGCAGCATTGGCCGCACCGACTTTCCGATGGGCAACCACGACGACCTGATCAACGCCATCGTGCAGCGGCTGTGGCCCATGGGGGACGACACGGTGTTCATCCCCGGGCACGGCCCGGAGAGCACTTTTGGCCGCGAGCGGCAGTCGAACCCCTATGTGGGCGGGACCTGATTGGCCAGCGCCTGATCAACCCGCTTGGCGGGCCTGCTCGAACAGTTGCTGCACTTTGGGCAAGTTGGCTTCCAGCTCTTGAATGCGGTTGGCCCCGCTGGGGTGGGTGGACAAAAAGCCCGGTCCGCCATTGCCATTGGCGGCCAGCATTTTCTTCCACAATTCGACGCTGGCCTCAGGGCGGTAGCCACCCCGCGCAGCAATTTCCAAACCCACCAAATCGGCTTCGGTTTCGTCGTCGCGGCTGTACTTGAGTGTGAGCAACTGCGTGCCAAAGTCGGCGGCCATGTTGCCCAGCTGGCCCAAGCCCAGCAGTTGAGACGCGATGGACAAACCCACGCTGGTGACCTGGCTCTTGGCCAGTCGCTCGCGGGCGTGTTCGCGCAGGGCATGCGCCATTTCGTGGCCCATGATCATGGCGACCTCGTCGTCGTCGAGCTTGAGCTGGTCGAGGATGCCGGTGTAGAAAGCGATTTTGCCGCCCGGCATGCACCAGGCATTGAGCTGTTTGCTGCCAATCAGGTTGACTTGCCATTTCCAGTCGCGAGCACGGGGGTTCCAGGGGGTGGCGTGCGGAATCAGCCGCTTGGCAATCGCGTGCAGCCGGGCCAGTTGGGGGTGGTCGTTGGGGGCCAGAGCGCCTTTGGCTTTGGCATCGGCAATCACCTGGCTGTATTGCTGGCGAGCCGAGTTTTCCAGCGTTTCAGCGGGCACCAGGTTGCGCACGGTGGACGACGAGCCCACATTCACTTGGGCCCAAGCGGGCACGGCGCTGGCCGCTGCCGTGGCCGCCGCAGCCAGCAAAAAACCGCGCCGTGGGTACCAGCGGGTCGAGCTGTCGAGGGGGGCGGATGACTTGAGTTCGCAGAGGGTGCACATGGTTGGCCAATGATAGCGGCAAGCCCCCTGAAATTGGATAAGCAAGCAACCCATCGCGGCGAGGGCGCCGCTCCTACAAATCCTGAGGCCGCGAGGGCCCTGACCCTGCGGGAGCCGCGCCCTCGCGGCAATGGGCATGGGGATTGGCTTGGCTCGCGAAATCACACAGCAAGTTGAGCACCCAGTGCTGCGCCTGATAATTGGGGTCATGCCTGAAGCCACCCCTGCCGACCCTGCCACCGCTGCCACCGCTGCCACCCCTGCAGCATCCCGAACCTGGCGCGAGGCGCTGAACCTCTACCTGCAACCGGCCAGCTTGCGCATGCTGCTGCTGGGGTTTTCAGCCGGTCTGCCTTTGCTGTTGGTGCTGGGCACGCTGAGTTTTCGGCTGCGCGAGGCGGGCATTGACCGCAGCACCATCGGATACCTCAGCTGGGTGGGTTTGGCGTATGGCTTCAAATGGGTGTGGGCACCGCTGGTGGACCGCTTGCCCATTCCCGGCCTGACCCGATTGCTGGGCCGTCGGCGCAGCTGGCTGCTGTTGTCGCAGTCCGTGGTGGTGGCCGGTTTGGTGGGCATGGCTTTGAACGACCCCTCCCAGCTGCTGAGGCCTTTGGTGTGGTGTGCGTTGGCGGTGGCTTTGGGGTCGGCCACGCAGGACATTGCGCTGGACGCGTACCGCATTGAATCTGCGCAGGCCAACGCCCAAGCCGCATTGGCGGCCAGCTACCAAACGGGGTATCGCTTGGCCATGATCTGGGCTGGCGCGGGCGTGTTGTGGATCGCAGCGCGCGCGCAAGGGGCTCAGGCTACGGGTTACGACCAGCTTGCCTGGCAAACCGCTTATCTGGTCATGGCGGCCAGCATGGCGCTGGGAGCGGTCACGGTCTTGCTGTCACCCGAGCCAGTGCCTGCGCCCCTGACCCCTGCCCGCAATCTGGGCGAATGGTTGCAGGGCGCACTGGTCGAGCCGTTTGCTGACTTTTGGCGTCGCTACCGCTGGCAGGCCGTGTTGGTGCTGGCGCTGATCTCGGTTTACCGCATCAGCGACGTGGTCATGGGCATCATGGCCAACCCGTTTTATGTGGACATGGGCTTCAGCAAAGACGAGGTGGCGGCGGTCACCAAGGTCTATGGCGTGGTCATGACGCTGGTGGGCGCGTTTGTGGGCGGCGTGCTGTCCGGGCGTTTTGGCGTGATGCGCGTGCTGATGCTGGGCGCGGTGCTCAGCGCCGCCAGCAACTGGCTGTTTGCTTGGCTGGCCGGGGTGGGGCACGACGTGAATGCGCTGGTGTTTGTGGTGTCTGCCGACAACTTGGCCAGCGGCATCGCGTCGGCGGCGTTCATTGCCTACTTGTCGTCGCTGACCAACATCAGCTACTCGGCCACGCAGTACGCCTTGCTCAGCTCCATGATGCTGCTCTTGCCCAAATTCCTCGCAGGTTTCTCAGGCGACTTCGTCAACACCTACGGCTACGCCGCGTTCTTCAACGCCACCGCCTGGCTGGGCGTGCCGGTG
Source organism: Limnohabitans sp. (assembly GCA_024641725.1). Lineage (GTDB taxonomy): Bacteria > Pseudomonadota > Gammaproteobacteria > Burkholderiales > Burkholderiaceae_C > Limnohabitans_A. Next base: position 3,221 of record JAHECM010000208.1, read on the forward strand.
CTGCTGTTGGTGGCGCTGGCCAGCCGGGTGCGCAGCGTACCGTGACCTGCTTGGGGTTTTACCGAACTTTACCGCGCTGATACCCGTGCCCCCGAACTGCAGAGGATGATCCAAGCATGACCTCTCTCTTGATGATCGAAGACGACCACCGCTTGGCGGACATGGTGTCGGACTACCTGGCTGCGTCTGGCTTTACCGTGAGCCACGCGCCCGACGCCAACGCGGGCTTGGCGCACCTGCACAAGCACCCGGTGGCGCTGGTCATCCTCGACCTGATGCTGCCCGACATGGATGGCTTGCAAGTCTGCCAGCGCATCCGTGCCTTGCCAGGCGACTTGGGCCAACTGCCCGTGCTCATGCTCACCGCCAAGGGCGACCCGATGGACCGCATCATTGGGCTGGAGATGGGCGCAGACGACTACCTGCCCAAACCGTTTGAGCCGCGCGAGTTATTGGCCCGCATCAAGGCCATTTTGCGGCGCAAGCAGTTGCCCGTGGCTGCGGCCCCCAGCAACACCCTGGTGTTTGGCTCGCTGGAAATCGACCGCGACGCCCGTCGCGTCAGCGTCAAAGGCCAGCCGTG
>JAHECM010000228.1 GCA_024641725.1 Limnohabitans sp.
CACGTTCCTCGACCATGTTCAGGCCTTCCTTGAGGTCATTGACCTCGGCGCTGAGCTGGTCGTTGACACGCCGGGCTTCCTCATTGGCTTGTTTTTCTTGCTGGAGTTGTTGCTCCAGCTCCGCAACTTTGCGCAAACTGCCCCGCCCGAACCACAGTTGGGCTTGCACCAGTGCCAGCAAGACCACCAGCACGATCGGAACGAGGCGGTTTCCCATCACGCGGTCACTTCAGGTTGTAGAACGCGCTGCGGCCAGGGTACACGGCCACGTCGCCCAGGTCTTCTTCGATGCGCAAGAGCTGGTTGTACTTGGCCATGCGGTCCGAGCGGCTCATGGAGCCGGTTTTGATCTGACCAGCGTTCAGGCCCACCGCGATGTCGGCAATCGTGCTGTCTTCGGTCTCGCCCGAGCGGTGTGAGATGACGGCGGTGTAACCGGCGCGCTTGGCCATCTCAATGGCTTCAAACGTCTCGGTCAGGGTGCCGATTTGGTTGATCTTGATCAGGATCGAGTTGGCGATGCCCTTGTCGATGCCTTCTTTGAAGATCTTGGTGTTGGTCACGAACAAGTCGTCGCCCACGATCTGCACGTTCTTGGCCAAGCGGTCGGTGAGCACTTTCCAGCCGTCCCAGTCGCCCTCGGCCATGCCGTCTTCGATGCTGATGATCGGGTACTTGTCGCACCAAGTGGCCAGCATGTCGGTCCACTGCTCAGACGTCAGGCTGATGCCACCCTCGCCAGCCAAAACATATTTGCCGTCTTTGTAGAACTCGCTGGCCGCGCAATCGAGGCCAATGGCGATTTGCTCACCGGCGGTGTAGCCCGCTGCGGCGATGGCGTCCAGCACCATCTGGATGGCCGCTTCGTGGCTGTCCACGTTGGGGGCAAAGCCGCCTTCGTCGCCCACAGCAATGCTCATGCCTTTGTCGTGGATGATTTTCTTCAAGGCGTGGAACACTTCTGCGCCCCAGCGCACGGCTTCGCGGAAGCTGGGTGCACCGACGGGGATGATCATGAACTCTTGCAAGTCCAGGTTGTTGTTGGCGTGCGCGCCGCCGTTGATGACGTTCATCATGGGCACGGGCAGCTGGTTGCCGTTCATGCCGCCAAAGTAGCGGTACAGGGGCAGGCCAGACTCTTCGGCGGCAGCGCGGGCCACGGCCATGGACACGGCCAGCATGGCGTTGGCGCCCAAGCGGCTCTTGTTGTCGGTGCCGTCCAGGTCAATCAGAGTGCGGTCCAAAAAGGCTTGCTCGGAGGCGTCGAGGCCCAGCACAGCTTCGGAGATTTCGGTGTTGATGTGCTCAACGGCTTTGAGGACACCTTTGCCCAGGTATCGGCTTTTGTCGCCGTCGCGCAGCTCGATGGCTTCGCGGCTGCCGGTCGATGCGCCCGAGGGCACAGCGGCGCGGCCCATGACGCCGGATTCCAGCAGCACGTCGCATTCCACCGTGGGGTTGCCACGGCTGTCCAAAATTTCACGGCCGACGATATCAACGATTGCACTCATGTTTGAACTCTCTCAATTTAAAAACAAAACGGGTTGTCAAAGCCTGCAGCTCAGACGCCTTCGACGGCCACCATGCGCATGATGGCGGCCCCTTGGCGGGCTTCACGGGCTTTGAGGTATTCGGGCAGTTCGTAAAAAGCTTTGGCAGCGTCAAAAGAAGGAAACTTCAAAATGACGATGCGCTCTGGGGCCCAGTCGCCTTCGAGCACTTGCACTTGGCCACCCCGCACGCAGACTTCAGCGCCTGCGGCTTGCATGGCGGCCGTGGACCACTTTTTATACTCTTCGTACTGGGTCGGGTTGCTCACCTGAACGTGGGCGATGATATAGCCGCTCATGCGAAGTTGTCCTCTAAAAAGGGGTTCTTTTTGGTGACGGAATCGAGCTGCACCAACGTTTCCAGCAAGGCCTTCATTTGGCCCAGGGGCACGGCGTTGGGCCCGTCCGACCACGCCTCTGCGGGCTTGGGGTGGGTTTCCATGAACAAGCCTGCCACGCCCACGGCCACGCCCGCACGGGCCAGCACCGGCACCATGTCGCGCGCGCCGCCGCTGCTGGTGCCCTGGCCGCCAGGTTTTTGCACCGAATGCGTCACGTCAAACACCACCGGCGCGCCGGTCTTGCGCATCTCGGCCAGGCTGGTCATGTCGGCCACCAAGTTGTTGTAGCCAAAGCTCACACCACGCTCGCAGGCCAAGAAATTGTCTTCGGGCAGGCCCACTTCGCGTGCGGCACTGCGGGCTTTGTCGATGACGTTTTTCATGTCCCAGGGGGCTAAGAACTGGCCCTTTTTGATGTTCACCGGCTTGCCCGACTGGGCCACGGCGCGGATGAAGTCGGTCTGGCGGCACAAAAAGGCAGGGGTTTGGAGCACGTCCACCACGCTGGCCACGGTTTTGACCTGCGACTCGTCATGCACATCGGTGAGGATCGGCACACCGATTTGGCGGCGCACTTCGTCCAAGATTTTGAGCCCCGCGTCGATGCCCACACCGCGCTGGGTGCTGCCCGACGAGCGGTTGGCTTTGTCGAAGGAGCCTTTGTAAATGAGTGGAATGCCCAGCGCTGTGCAGGCTTCTTTGAGGCGACCTGCGACTTCGATGGACATGTCCAGCCCCTCGATGGAACAGGTGCCCGCGATCAAGAAAAAAGGCTGGTGCAGACCAACGTCAAATCCGCAGAGTTTCATGGGGCGGTCCTGGTGAGGCTTCTGTAAGAGCTCAGGCCTTGGCCTGGTGCGCGATGGCCGCCTTCACGAAGGCGTTGAACAGGGGGTGACCATCCCAAGGGGTGGACTTGAATTCGGGGTGGAACTGCACGCCCACATACCAAGGGTGCACGTTTTGCGGCAGCTCGACGATTTCGGTCAGCTGCTCGCGCTGGGTCAGGGCCGAAATCACCAGACCGGCCTTGCGCAGCTCGTCCAAATAATTGACGTTGGCTTCGTAGCGGTGGCGGTGGCGCTCGGTGACCACGTCGCCGTAGATTTGGTGGGCCAGTGTGCCCTTGGCCACGTCAGAGCTTTGCGCACCCAAACGCATGGTGCCGCCCAGGTCGGAGTTGGCGTCGCGCACTTGGATCGAGCCGTCCGCGTCTTTCCATTCGTTGATCAGGGCGATCACAGGGAAGGGCGTCTCGGGCTCGAATTCGGTGGAGTTGGCGTCTTTCATGCCAGCTACATGGCGGGCGTACTCGATGGTGGCCACCTGCATGCCCAAGCAAATGCCCAGGTAGGGGACTTGGCTTTCGCGGGCGAACTGGGCGGTGGCAATTTTGCCTTCCACGCCGCGCTTGCCAAAACCGCCAGGCACCAGCACGCCGTCGAATTTGGCCAGGCTGGCCGCTGTTTCGGGGGTGATGGTTTCGGAGTCGATGTGCTCGATCTTGACGCGCACATGGTTGCGCATGCCCGCGTGGCGCAGCGCCTCGTTGACCGATTTGTAGCTGTCCGACAGCTCAACGTACTTGCCCACCATGGCAATGGTGACTTCGCCTTTGGGGTTGGCGGTTTCGTAGACCAAGTCGTCCCAACGCTTCAGGCTGGCGGGCGGGGTGTTCAGGCGCAGCTTGTCGCAGATCAGGCCGTCCAAGCCTTGCTCGTGCAGCACGCGGGGCACTTTGTAGATGGTGTCCACGTCGGGCATGGAGATCACGCCCCAGCTTTGCACGTTGGTGAACAGCGAAATCTTGTCGCGCTCGTCGTCAGGAATG
>JAHECM010000244.1 GCA_024641725.1 Limnohabitans sp.
CTGAATCGATCCCCTCATGCCCGCTCCTCATTTTTCTGTCTGCGTTTATTGCGGCTCCAAATCTGGCCAAGACCCGAGGTTTGCCAGCATTGCGGCCCAGGTGGGTCACTGGATCGGCGAGCACGGGGGTCAATTGGTCTATGGCGGTGGACGCAACGGCCTGATGGGCATCGTCGCCGAAAGTACCTTGGCCGCAGGTGGCACGGTGGTGGGCATCATCCCGCGCGCGCTGGTCGAGAAGGAATGGGCTCACCACGGCTGCACCGAGCTGCATGTGGTGCAGACCATGCACGAACGCAAAAGCATGATGGCCGAGCGGGCCGACGCGTTTTTGGCCTTGCCCGGCGGCATCGGCACCTTCGAAGAACTCTTTGAAGTCTGGACTTGGCGTCAGCTGGGCTACCACGACAAGCCCGTGGGCATCCTCAACAGCCAGGGTTACTACGATGGCCTGATGAATTTCATGGGGCAAGTGGTGTCACAAGGCTTCATGGGCGACTGGCAAATGGACCTTGTGCGCGTGGCCAACGAGCCCGAAGCACTGCTGCGCGAGCTGGTCGAAGCGGCTGGTTTCTCACCCGCCGCCCGCACCGACCAGCTCTGAACCCAAGCCCCCCAAAAATGCAAAAGCCCGGAACACAAGGCACCGGGCTTTTTTGAGGGATCAGGGCAAGGTCAGATCGCAGACTCGTCTTGCTCGCCAGTGCGGATGCGCACCACCCGCTCGACACTGGTCACAAAGATTTTGCCGTCACCGATCTTGCCAGTGCGCGCCGCCTTGACGATGGCATCCACACAGCGGTCCACATCGTCGTCCTTGATCACGACTTCGACCTTCACTTTGGGCAAAAAGTCCACCACGTATTCGGCACCTCGGTACAGCTCGGTGTGGCCTTTTTGGCGGCCAAAACCCTTCACTTCGGTCACCGTGAGACCGGTCACGCCGCATTCGGCCAGGGCTTCGCGGACTTCCTCCAGCTTGAAAGGCTTGATGATGGCGGTGATCTGCTTCATGGGAACTTCCTCAAAGTGAAAGGCATTTAAGCCCGAAAACGGTTGGTCATAGGATAACGCCAATCTTTGCCAAAACTGCGGTGAGTGACACGAATCCCCACTGGCGACTGGCGGCGTTTGTATTCGTTGAGCTTGATCAAGCGGGTGACTTTCTCCACATCAGCACGCTCAAACCCATCGGCGATCAGCGCGTCCACGCCTTCGTCGTTTTCCATGTAGCGCTCGATGATGGCGTCCAGCACCTCGTACTCGGGCAAGCTGTCCTGGTCTTTTTGGTCAGGGCGCAGCTCAGCGCTGGGCGGTCGGGTGATGATGCGCTCTGGGATCGGCTGGCTGCCGGTGCCATAGGGGTCGTTCAAGTTGCGCCAGCGGGCCAGCGCAAACACACGGGTCTTGACCACGTCTTTGATAACGGCAAAGCCCCCGGCCATGTCGCCGTACAGAGTGCAGTAGCCGGTGGCCATTTCGCTCTTGTTGCCGGTGGTCAACACAATGGCCCCGGTCTTGTTGGACAACGCCATCAAGAGCGTGCCCCGAATGCGGGCCTGGATGTTTTCCTCGGTGGTGTCCTCTTTGAGCCCTTCAAACTGCGCCGACAGAGACTGCTTGAAGCCATCGAACAAGGGCGCAATCGCGATCTCGTCATAACGCACGCCCAAGCGCTTGACCATCTCGCGCGAGTCGATCCAGCTGATGTCGGCCGTGTAGGGCGAAGGCATCATGACGGCGTGGATTTTGTCCGCACCAATGGCGTCCACCGCAATGGCCAGCACCAGCGCCGAGTCGATGCCACCCGACAAACCCAAAATCGCCCCCTTGAAGCCGTTTTTGCCCAGGTAGTCGCGCACCCCTAAGACCAGTGCATCCCACAACTCGGCGTCTGTGCTGGGCAAAGCGCACACGGCCGCGGCGGGCGCACTCAGCACCGCCTGGCCTGCGGACAAGTCCACCGACAAGTCCATGGCCGCCTCGCGAAACCCTTCGGCCCGGGCCACCACCGCACCCTGCGCGTTCAGCGCAAAGGAACGGCCTTCAAAAATCACCTCGTCCTGGCCGCCCACCAAATGGGCGTAGACCAAGGGCAAAGCGCAGTCTGCCACGCGCTCGCGCATGCGCTGCTCGCGCTCAGCACTCTTGCCGGCATGGAAAGGCGAAGCATTGAGCACCGCCAACACCTGCGCCCCAGCATCGCGGGCGGCGCGGGCGGGCTCGTCAAACCAAGCATCCTCACAAATGAGCAGGCCCACACGCACACCGGCCACCTCAAACACCCCTGCGCTTTGGCCAGGCGTGAAGTAACGGCGCTCGTCAAAGACTTGGTAGTTGGGCAGTTCGCGCTTGTCGTAATGGGCCACCACCTGCCCCTCGCTCAGCACCGAGGCGCGGTTGTGGCGGCGCGTCACGGCCACGCTGCGGGTGCGCAGGCCACCGCCTTCGGGGTGCCCAACCACGACGTGCAGGCCTTTTAAACCGGCCAGCTCGGTGGCGATGGTTTTCAGGGCATCATCGCAGGCGTCAATGAAGGCCGGGCGCAGCAACAGGTCTTCGGCCGCATAGCCACAGATCGACAGCTCGGGCGTCAGCAGCAAACGTGCGCCGCGCTGGTAGGCGGCCTGAGCGGCGTCAATGATCTTGCGGGCATTGCCCGGCATGTCGCCGACGACGAAATTGAGCTGAGCGACGCAAATTTGGAGAATCATACAGGTGCAAGAAAATATCAAGGCCAATTATGTCATTCGCGTTCTGGACGGGCTGCACGCCATCGCCCCGGACGTGTGGGACGCCTTGCTGGCCCGCCAGAGCACCCCCACGCCCTTCATGCGACACGCCTATTTGTCGGCCTTGCAAGCCAGCGGCTCGGCGGTACCCGACACGGGCTGGACATTGCAGGTGCTGACCCTTTGGCACGGCGAGCAACTGGTCGCCGCCTGTGCGGTGTACCTCAAAACCCACTCCCGGGGCGAATACGTTTTTGACTTTGCCTGGGCCGATGCTTACGAGCGCCACGGCCTGCCCTACTACCCCAAAGCGCTGGTCGCGCCGCCCTTCACCCCGGTGCCAGGCACCCGACTGCTGGCCCAAGACGACAGCGCCCGCGACGCGCTGCTGCAAGCCCTGCTGGGCTGGTGCCGCAGCCAACAACTGCCCTCGCTGCACATTTTGTTTGCCGATGCGCCCGACCTGGCCGCCTGCCAGCGGGCGGGTCTGATGCAGCGCCAGCAAGTGCAATTCCATTGGCAAAACCAGGGCTGGCGCAGTTTTGAGGAATTTTTGGCGAGTCTGAGCCAGGACAAACGCAAAAAAATCCGCCAAGAGCGGCGCAAGGTGGCCGATGCGGGCGTGCGCTTTAGGGCCCTGAGAGGCGCGGACATCACCCCACAAGACTGGGCGCTGGTGCAGCGCTGCTACCAACAGACGTATTGGGAGCATGGCAACGCGCCGTATTTACAGCCCGGTTTTTTTGACGCCATGCAAGCCGACATGGCGGGCAATTGGCTGCTGTTTGTGGCCGAGCACGGCAACCAGCCCATTGGCATGAGTCTGATTGGCCTGCAAAACGACGACCAAGGCCAGCCCCAAGTCGCCTATGGCCGCTACTGGGGGGCGCTGGCACGGGTGGACTGCCTGCACTTTGAGGCCTGCTACTACCAGCCCAT
>JAHECM010000245.1 GCA_024641725.1 Limnohabitans sp.
GTGGCCGCATTGCGCACGGTCTGCCCTGAAGCTTTGCCAGCGGCTTTTTTGGCAGGCGTTTTGCGGACTGCGGATCGGGTTTTGGCAGGGGCCTTGTTCGCCGTTGTGGCTCTCGATGTTGAGGCGGGTTGTGCAGCGGATTTGCCCTTGGCGTTGTCTTTGGTTTTGCCCTTGGCGTTGTTCTTAGCTTTGGCCGCACTGGCCGCACTGGCCGCTTTGGCTGCGGATTGGGCCTTCATGGCCTCAGCGGCCACGTCTTTCATGGCAGTGCTGGCGATGTTCTGAAACTGCTGCGTGAGGGAACCCCACCAGGCCATGGGATCCACCGCGGGCTTGTCGGCACCGGGCTTGGGCTCGCCTTTGGCTTGTGCTTTGGCTTGGCCGCTTGCCGCTTGCTGGGTCTCTTCATCGTCAACTTCTGGCTCGGGTGGCGGCGCAGGCGTTGGTGTGGGTGTTGGCGCCGCTTGCACAGGCTGTGACGCTGGCTGTGGCTGTGGAGGAGGTGCAGCGGGGGCAGCGGACTCGGGCGGCTTGGCGGTGAAGGCCTTGGCCAAATCCGCCATGCTCACGTTCATGCCCTGCAAAGTGGTCAGCGTCATTTTTTGCACTTCGAGGGCCTGAATGGTCGCCTTGAGCGCGGTGCCGTTTTGCTCCAGCCAAAACTGCACGGCCTTGAGCTCCTGAATGCGCTTGTCGATTTCTTCCACGCTCAACGTGGGCGCCACCCAGCTGCCCATGCCAGGCACGCCCCCCGCAGCCGGTGCCGCCTTGGAGGCGGTTTGCGACAAGTTTTGCAAAAAGTCAAAACCTGGGACGAATTTGCCGAAGCCGAAAGCCGATGTGTCGCTCATGGTGTCTCCAATCGAGGGGCTGCAAGGAATCGGAACAGCTTAAACCAAATGGCTGGCCGCAAGCTTTCAGTGTTTGTGCTCGCCGTGGTGTTGTGCGCCGGGTGCTGCGCCCGGCATGTTGGTGCTCACCGGCACGCTCACCTGCTGTTGGGTTTCTTTGCCCTTGGTGTCCTTGAAGGTCAGCGTCAGCGCGATGCTGGCATCTTTCATCAACGGCGCTTTGAGGTCCATCAACATCAAGTGAAAACTGCCGGGCTTCAATTCCACCGTTTGGTTGGCGGGCAGGTCCAGCGCGGGGATGCCGCGCATTTTCATCACGCCACCGTCCATTTTCATTTCGTGGATTTCAGCCACGCCCGCTACCGGGGTGGACACCGCCACCAAGCGCGTGGCTTGCGGGGCGGTGAGCTTCATGAACGCGCCGGTGGCCATTTGGCCTTGCACGGTGGCGCGGGCCCAGCCGTTTTCGACCTTGACCTGGGCCAAGGCGGCCGTCACGGCACAAAGGGACAGCACGGCTGCGGCAGCCATTTTGGAAAAATGGGTCATGGGGATTCCTGAAAAATCGGTGGATGGGTTTAAAAAGTTTAGCGCTGACTTTAATGCTGGTGCGCATCGCCACTGCCTGCGGCTGGCATGAGCTCCAGCATGGCGGCGGGCGATTTCAGATCCGACAACTTCTGGCCGGCTTGGGGCACTTGCGTCCAGTCTTGGCGGCCTTGTTCGCACAGTTGCTGCACGGGCCAGTAGACCACGCCAGGCGTCTTGGGCAGGGTGCCCACCAGCACAAACTCGTCGTAATGGCCGTTGGGCAGCATGTCTTCGGCGGTCTTGGCCGTCCAGCTGATGCGGGTCACGTCTTCGGTGATGCTTCGGCCGTGGCTGGTGTAGGGCTGCGCCAGCTTGTCGCGGGTCACCTCCAGACGCCAGCCCGGTTTGGGCATGGGTTTGGCCCCCTGTACCCCTGCCGGGATGTCCACCACGATTTGGCGCGTGGGCGAGGCACCGCAGCCATGGCTCACCTTGAACGTGGCCTTGTAACTTTGCCCGGCGGTGGCCACCTGGTATTCGAGCACGGTGTGGGCCAAGGCCGCACCGCTGCCCGCCCCGGTCACAGCGCAAGCCATCGCCAACACCGTCAGTGTTTTCGACGGCGATTTCGAAAGTGCTTTCGACAGCGGTTTCATTAGGGTTTTCATTCGTCGGTCCTGTCTCAGAATTTGGCTTTCAGCTCGGCCGTGTAGCTGCGCTGTGGGTAGGGGTGGAAGTTCCAGTACTTGTCGTTGTTCAGATTGTCGATGCCGAACGCGGCCGAAAGCTGCGACGTGATTTGCCAGCGGGCACGCACATCGACCGTGGTGAAGGGGCTCACACCCATGTAGGCGTAGCCATTCACGTCGGAGTTGTTGAGCGTGCGGAACTGCTGGCCGCTGTAACGCACAGCCGCCGTGCTGGTCCAGGCCGCGTTCCAGCGGTAAGCCGCGAGCAAGGTGGCGCGCCATTTGGGAATATTAGGTTGCCGTTTGCCGATCGTGTCACCGGGTGTCGACACAAAGCCCTGGTTGGCCACGATGGTGGAGTCGGCATAAGTCACGCTGCCCGTTACGTCCAGACCCGCAAGACCTATGCCTTGCCCTGTGAAAGCACTCTCCAGGCCACGCGTGCGGATGCGGTCCACGTTTTGCACGCGGCTGATGGTTCTGTTGCCCGCAGCAGGATCGACCACCGATTGAGAATAGATACCGTCTTGTGTGTCTTCGGCAAATGCCGTCACGCGCCACTGGGTTTTGTCCAGGTTTTTCTCGAAGCTCAGCTCCTGGGTCCAGGACTTTTCTGGGCGCAGGTTCGGGTCGTTGATGTACTGCGAGTTGGACGTCGATGTGGCGCCGTAAAGCTCGTTCACGGTCGGCATGCGCACGGCTCGGCCCACGGCGTATTTGAGGAAAGCGTCATCGGCGATCTGTTTGGACAAGGCGGCTTTGGGCGAGAGGTAATTCTCGCTGCGGTCGGCGAACGCCAAGTTGCTGCTGGACGAGAAGCGCGTCAAGCCTTGCGTGGCGCTCCAGTGTTCAGCCCGCAAGCCCAATACAGTGCGCCAGTCGGGCGCAAAGCGCCAAGTGTCTTGTGCATACAGGCTTTGCAGCTGGGTGCGGCCACCCACTTCACTGGCCAAGCTGCCTGCAGCGTCGGTGGTCCAGTTGCCTGCGATGTTGGAGCTCAGGTAGCGCAGTTTGTAGCTGTCTTGCTGCGCACCCAAGTCCACCACGTGCTCACCCTTGGGGCCCTGGGGCCGCCAAGTGCCCCGCAGCGCCAAGTTGTTCCAGCCCGTGCCCGAGCCGTTGGCGATGGTGCCCGCACCACCCATTGCGGCGTTGGGCAAAGCATTGCTGGCCGCGTTCTGGCGCTTGGTGTCCGAGCCGTAGTCGTACAGGCTGGCGGCCACTTCCCAGTCGAAGGTGCCTTGCGTGCGGCTCTTGACCGACAGGCCATGCAGGGTGTGGCTGAGTTTTTCGTTGGTCAGCGGCAGATCGGCTCCCGTGAGCGCTGAGTAGCTGTGGCCATCGATGTTGACCGCACCGCTGGTGACCGTCTGGCCTGATGCATTGCTCAGGTAGGACTGCGGACGGCCTTCGGACGTGTTTTGCCAAATGCCCAGCGTGTAGGTGGCGCGCACCGTAGGGCTGAAGTCGTAGGCCACTTTGGCTTTCGCATGGTCCTGCACTGTGTGGTACTGCGTGCCCGTGCCCACGATCAGCCAGGGCGCGTTGGCGCTGCTCAGGCCCGGCACGGCCCCGGTCACCGCTGTACCTGCCGTGCCC
>JAHECM010000250.1 GCA_024641725.1 Limnohabitans sp.
CCCGAGAAGTGCATCTCCAAGGGCTACGACATGGTGTTGAACGGCTGGGAAATGGGCGGCGGCTCGGTGCGTATCCACCGCGCTGACGTGCAGCAAAAAGTGTTTGACGCTTTGAAGATCACACCCGAAGAAGCCCAGCTCAAGTTCGGCTTCTTGCTCGACGCCCTGCAATACGGCGCGCCCCCACACGGTGGCTTGGCCTTTGGTTTGGACCGCATCGTCACTTTGATGACCGGTGCCGAATCCATCCGTGACGTGATCGCTTTCCCCAAAACCCAACGCGCTCAGTGCTTGCTCACGCAAGCCCCAAGCCCAGTGGACGAGAAGCAATTGCGCGAGTTGCACATTCGCTTGCGCAACTTGGATGCGGCCAAGGCTTAATTTGCTTTAACCGGCTTTTCTGCTTTTCCAAACGCCACCTTCGGGTGGCGTTTTTGCTGGTTGTGGCCTCTCAGTCCAGGTCGATCTGACTGGACCAAGTCAGCTCAGGGTCGGCCGTATAGTCCGCCACCACCCACGCCCTGCTGCTGTGTGAGGCCATGTCGTTCAAGAAATCACGCACAACCTGGATGGACGCCGCGTCCAAAGACACATACGGCTGGTCCAAGCAGGTGACCGTCACGCCGCTGGCCAGCAAGCCGACCAAGCCCACTTTGCGGCGGCTGCCTGTGGAGAGCATGAACAGCTGTTTGCCCAGGTGCGGCTGCAAACTCAGCGCCTGAGTCAACGCTTCTTGCAGCGCGGTGTTCCATTGGGGGCAACGCGTTTGCAGTTGCGCCCAAACGTGTTCGGGGGTGTCGTCACCGTGTTCAGGCAAGGCGGGATTGAGCCACAGCGCGTCGGGGGTGTTGTCGCAGAGTTCGCGCAGCAGTCGGGTTTTGCCGCTGCCTTCGTCGCCGGTCACGGCGTTCAAACCGGGCAAGATGTGCAGGCCCTGCCAGTTGAGCAGTGGGGCCACGCCCGGAGTTAAGAATGGCTGTTTCATCATGCCGCCGATGCTATCAGCGTTCATTAGAATGAAACGATGACCTCGCCCGATCGCTGCTTCAAAATCCCGCAATCCGTGTTGGTGGTGATCCACACCCCGGCTTGGGAAGTGCTGCTCATCCGACGCACCGATGCGGGCACTTGGCAATCGGTCACGGGCAGCAAAGACTTTGAGACCGAGCACTGGCGCGACACCGCCGTGCGCGAGGTGCTGGAGGAAACCGGCATCGACGCGCGCCGCCCCGACTGTCAGCTGCAAGACTGGCAGCTTGAAAACGTTTACGACATTTACCCCGCTTGGCGCTGGCGCTATGCGCCCGAGGTCAGCCGCAATACCGAGCGCGTGTTTGGCTTGTGCGTGCCGCAGGGCACCCCCATCACGCTCAACCCGGCCGAGCACACTGCGCTGCAGTGGTTGCCGTGGCAGCAAGCCGCCGATGCGTGTTTTTCTCCGTCCAACGCCGAAGCCATCCTCATGCTGTCCCGGTTTTCGGCCAAGCCGAGCACATGACTGCCACCCAGGCCATGCCCCCCACCCCCGAGCAGCACCCGGTTTTGCGCGTCGCCACCTGGAACATCCACAAGGGCGTGCAAGGCCTGGGGCCGGTGCGTCGCCTGGAAATTCACAACATTGGCCACGCGGTCGAGCAGCTCGACGCAGACATGGTCTGCCTGCAAGAGGTGCGCCGCATGCACCGGCGCGAAGCCCGTCACTTCAAACGCTGGCCCGATCTGCCACAGGCTGAATTTTTGGCCCCCGAGGGCTACGAGTCGGTTTACCGCACCAACGCCGTGACGCGGCATGGCGAGCACGGCAACGCCTTGCTTTCACGTTGGCCCGTGTTGTCGCACCAACATGAAGACATGTCCGATCACCGCTTTGAGCAGCGTGGTTTGTTGCATGTCCAGGTGCAAGTGCTTGCGCGGTGTGTGCATGTGTTGGTGGTGCATTTGGGGCTGCTGCCTGCCAGCCGGGTGCGCCAAACCGCGCAGTTGCTGCGCTACATCGAGCGCCACATCCCGGCACAGGCCCCGGTGCTGGTGGCGGGCGACTTCAATGACTGGGGCACTGGTTTGGGCCGGCGCATGGCACTCGCAGGCTTCAAAGAGTGGCGCGAGCAGCCCACGCCAACCTTTCCTGCCCGGCTGCCGCTGAACCAGCTCGACCATGTGTATGCGCGTGGCCTGCAGCCGCTGGGGGCCATGGTGCCCAGTGGCCGCATTTGGCGGCGCATGTCGGACCACCTGCCGCTGGTGGCCGAATTCGCGCTGGGCGCTTGACCATGCCACACGCCAAGCGCCTGCGCGACGGTCACCAGATCCGACTGATCGAAGGCGGCGAAGCGTATTTTCAGGCGCTCATCTTGGCCGTGGACGGGGCCCGCGCGCAGGTGCAGATGGAGACCTACATTTTTGACTTTCATGGCGCCGCTGCTGCCGTGGCCGAGGCACTGGAGCGCGCCGCCTTGCGTGGCGTGCGCGTGTGGCTGGTGGTGGACGGTGTGGGCACCGGGCGATTGCCCGCCGCCTGGGCCGAGCGCTTTGAGCGTGCTGGGGTGATTTGCCGGGTGTACGCCCCTTTGGGCCGGCTGGGCTTGCTGATCCCCAGCCGCTGGCGACGCTTGCACCGCAAACTCTGTGTGGTGGACGGGCAGAGGGCATTTTGCGGTGGCATCAACATCTTGGACGACTGGTTCGACCCGCGCCTTGGCCCGTTGCGTCACCCTCGGCTGGACTTTGCCGTGGACGCGCAAGGTGCTTTGGTGCAGCAAGTGCAAGACACCATGACGCAGCTTTGGTGGCGCTTGCAGGCGGTGGGCCATGTTCGTCAGCGTGATTTTCCGCAAGCCTTCAGCGCCTTCAAGGCCGCTGGCTTGCGCTTGCCGTGGACGCAGGCGGGCGAGGAGCCGCAAGCGGTGCGCCCCGTGGCCAGAGCGGGGCTTTTGCTGCGCGACAACCTGCGCCACCGCAGCCAGATCGAGCGGGCCTACCTCAAGGCCATTGGCCGTGCCCGCCATGAGATCGTCATCGCCAATGCCTATTTTTTGCCCGGTCGGCGCGTGCGCCAAGCCCTGGTCCATGCGGCGCAGCGCGGGGTGCGGGTCAGGCTGCTGCTGCAAGGGCGTTACGAATACTTCATGCAGTACCACGCGGTGCGCCCGGTGTACGGGGTGTTGCTGGCGGCGGGGGTCGAAATTTACGAGTACCAGGCCAGCTTTTTGCATGCCAAAGTGGCCGTGATTGACCCCGACAATGCGCACCCATGGGCCACGGTCGGCTCGTCCAACCTCGACCCGCTCAGCTTGCTGCTGGCCCGCGAAGCCAATGTGGTGGTGGCCGACGCCCACTTCGCCCAGCAACTGCACCGCCGCCTGGTGCGCGCCATGTCCGAGCAAAGCCTGCGTGTTGACGCCAGCAGCTACCTGCGCCGCCCCTGGCATCAGCGCCTGCGTGACCGACTGGCTTTTGGGCTGATGCGTTTACTGCTTTTTTTGAGTGGTTTGCGCTATTGAGAGACGTCCGCAGCACAGAAAACCCGCTGCGTCGAAGGGTGGCTGTTCGCTGGTAGGATTGGCCCATGTTAATGAAAGCCCAAGACGCCATGAACGCTTCTTCTGCTGCGCCCGAGTCGGACGAGGGCGTGCCCGTTTCCGTCAAAATCCGCGA
>JAHECM010000142.1:0-2179 GCA_024641725.1 Limnohabitans sp.
AAGACGCCGATTGGCTGCCCAAAGCCCAGGCCTGGTTGGGCGAGGGCACCTTGATCGGCTCGCGCATGGGCAACACCGCGGACGGGCAGTCGCACTCGTGGCTGCTCACGCATTTTCGGATTGGGCACGACGGTTTTGAACGCATGCTGGTGCTGGCCCCTGCCGACACCCCTGAGGGCCGCGCAGGCCGCATCTCGCAAAGGGTGCTGGAGCTGGAAACCTACCGCCTCATGGCCCTGCGAGGCTTGCCGGTGGCCAAGCAGCTGTCGCCCGTGCTGGCGCAGGCCGAGTCGCAGCTGGCCGACATCACGGCGCGCTTGGAGCGCAAACAAGACGGCGACCAAAGCCTGTTGGACGACTTGGTGGCGCTGGCCGCACGCGTGGAGCGCGCCACCGCAGAGCACGGCTACCGATTTTCGGCCACGCGCGCTTACGACGCGGTGGTGCGCGAGCGAATTGCCGAGTTGCGCGAGCGCCCGCTGCACGGCACCCAAACCGTGGGCGAGTTCATGCAGCGGCGTCTGTCGCCCGCCATGGCCACCGTGGCCGCCACGGCCCAGCGCTTGGCGGCGCTGTCAGAGCGCGTGTCGCGCACCAGCGCTTTGCTGCGCACGCGGGTGGACATCGCCACCGAAGCGCAAAACCAACAACTGCTCGAGAAGCTCACGCGCGGGCAAGACCTGCAACTGCGCCTGCAATCCACCGTGGAAGGGCTGTCCATCGCAGCGATCAGCTACTACGTGGTCAGCTTGCTGTTGTACGCCGCCAAAGCCCTCAAACTGGCCGGTCTGCCCATCCAGCCCGAGCTGGCCACCGGCCTGATGATTCCGCTGGTGCTGTGGGGGGTGTGGATGACAGTGCAGCGGATTCATGATCGTGTGCACCGCGAGACCGCGGGTCACTGACTTATTTGCTGGCCGGGTCCAAGCCCGTGCCGCGCACCAGTTCGGCCACGGCGGGTGACGTGAAAAAGCGCACCAGGTGCTTGGCGGCTTCTTGTTGCTCCGAGCCTTGCACCAGCGCGGACGAAAAGAAGATGGTTTGTTGCACGGCGTCGGGCAGGGTGCCCACAAAGTCCAGCTCTTTGAAGTAAATCAGCTCGCTGACTTGCTGAAAGCCCAGTTCGGCATCGCCCCGTGCCACCACCGCGCCCACGCGCTCGCTCATGATGCGTTTGGCCGTGACTTTCATTTGTTCGGCAATGCCCAACTTTGGGAACAGTTCGGTGGACAAATACGTACCGCTGGCGCTGGCCGAGTAGGCCACCGACTTGGCGTTGAGCAGGGTTTGCTTGAGGGCTTCGACGGTGCTGATGTCGGGCTTGGGCGTGCCTTTGCGCACGGCCACCCCGATTTGCGACTTGGCCAAGTCCACGCGGCTGCCGGTTACCAGTTTGCCGTCTTTCATGAGCGCTTCGAGGCCGCCTTCGGACAGGATCACCAGGTCAAATTTTTCGCCCCGAGCGAAGCGGCTGGGGATCGAGTCGGGCGCATTGCCGATCGAGGCGCCATACGCGCTGATGATTTTGTGACCGCTGGCGGCTTCATAGATAGGCACCAGTTTTTTGTAGGCCTCGGTGAAGGCGCCAGAGGTGACGACGCGGATTTCGGCAGCTTGCGCGGCCAGGCTGGCGAAAGCCAGCAGGGCACTGGCGAGCAAGTTGCGGCGGGTGAGTGTATTCAGGAATTTCAAGGGCTGTCTCCGGGGTGTTGTTTTATTCAGCGGTGATTTTGCGGTCACGGATGATGCGGCCCCAAGTGGCGGTTTCTTTGGCCATGTATTTGGCAAATTCGTCGCGCGTGCTGGGCTGCGGGGTCAGGCCGTGGCTGTTGAGTGCCTCGACCACGTCGGCGCTTTTGAGCACTTTGACCAGTTCGGTGTTCCAGCGGTCCAGCAGTGGTGCGGGCACTTTGGACGACGCCACAAAGGCGTACCAGTTGGTGGCGCTGAAGCTGGGATAGCCCGATTCGGCGATGGTGGGCACTTTGGGCAAGGCGGTCAGCCTTTGTGCGCCGGTGCTGGCCAGCGGGATCAGTTTGCCGCTTTCGATGTGGGGCTGCGAGGTGGACAAGGTGGAGTAATAAGCCGCCACACGCCCGCCCAGCAAGTCTTGCAGTGCGGGTGCGCCACCTTTGTAGGGCACATGCACGGTGTCGATTTTGGCCATGTCGTTGAGCAA
>JAHECM010000142.1:2279-17662 GCA_024641725.1 Limnohabitans sp.
GCGAGGTGGACAAGGTGGAGTAATAAGCCGCCACACGCCCGCCCAGCAAGTCTTGCAGTGCGGGTGCGCCACCTTTGTAGGGCACATGCACGGTGTCGATTTTGGCCATGTCGTTGAGCAATTCACCGGCCAAGTGCGAGGCCGAACCGGCACCGGTGGAGGCAAAGTCCAGCTTGCCGGGGTTCTTTTTGGCGTAGGCCACAAAGTCAGCAAAGGTTTTGATGCCGGTGTGCGTGCCAACCACCAGCACGTTGGGAAAGTTCACGCCCATGGTGATGGGGCTGAGGTCTTTGACCGGGTCGTAGGGCAGCTTCATCATGTGCTGTGCGATGGTCAGCGGGCCCACCGAGCCGAACAAAATGACACTGCCGTCGGCCGGGCCTTGCGCGGTGAACTGGTGGGCGATGTTGCCGCCCGCGCCAGCGCGGTTGTCAATCACCACCGACGCACCGATGTTTTCGCCCAGCTTTTTGGCGATGATGCGTGCGCCCGTATCGGCCGCCCCGCCGGCCGCAAAGCCGACCACCAGGGTGATGGTTTTTTTTGGCGGGAACTCTTGCGCCTGCGCGCTGAACAGCCCGGCGGTGCCAAGGCACCAGGCCAGGGCGGTCAGTGTGCTTGCGGCCAGCCGCGTGAAGTGTCGTTTGTGCATGGTTTTTCCTTTCAAGGATCAGTCGGCCCCGAGACCCAGGCGGTTGGGTTGGCGTTTTTCTACCGCGTGGCGCAGCAAAGCCGCTGTGCGGTAAATGCCATGGGCAAACTTGTTGTAGGGCAGTGTGGCGAACAAGGCCATCACCGCGCCAAGGTGAATGGCCAGCGCCGTGGGCATGACCGCCGCACCGCGCAAAGCCCACAGCGCCAAGCCGCTGGCACTGACCAGAAACAGCAAGGCGGTGAAGCCGTAGTCCATGGGCTTTTGCGCAGCGTCGCCATGCTCGGGGTGGCGTTGCAGCTTGAGCCTGAACAGGCCCAACGTGCCCAAGCACAGCATCACACCGCCCAGCGCGCCCAGCACTTTGGGCAGGCTGGGCAGGTCGTAAGGCGCGGCCCAGCCCAAAGCGTAGTGGTACACCGTGGCCACGCTGGTGGCGGCAAAACACAGCATGAAGCCGTAAAAAGTCAGGTGGTGCGCACGGCGACGGCTCATGGAAAACGCGTCGTCTTCGTTGTTGCAGCCTTCGCCGTGACCACCGTCCAGGTACTGGAGGCTCAACACGGCGTGCGTGGCTTCTTGGGTGGCCACGGGCGTGAGCGGCGCGCCGCTGGTGGCGGGCGTGATGTCTCGCCAAAAGCTGCGCACCCCCAGCCCCAAGGCCAGCACCGCAAACACAAACACGGGCGCGAACAGGCTGACCAAAAAGTTGTGCGGAAAGATGGCGTAGAAGTTGGCCGCGCCCTGCGGCTGCCCCGCCGCCAGCCCGATGAACAGCGCCAGCCCTGCCGCCAAGGCCAGCGACAAGGTCAGGCCGTTGCGTTGGTACAGCGCGCCCAAAGGGGCAGGCCAGGCGTAGTCGGCATAGGTTTGGCCCCGCACCGTGGCCATGGATTGCGGCACGTTCACGGCAAAGGCGTGCGGTGGCGCGTATTGGCAAGCGTGCAGGCAGGCCCCGCAGTTGTGGCACAGATTGGCCAAAAAATGGATGTCGGCCTTGCCAAATTCGAGCCGCCGCGTCATCGCCGGGAACATGGCGCAAAAGCCTTCGCAGTAGCGGCAGGCGTTGCAAATTTGCAGCTGGCGGGCGACTTCGGTTTCGGGGGCGGTCAACAGTTCGCCGTTGGCCAAGGCTTTGGCCTCGCGGGTCAGGGCTTCAAGGGTTTGCATGGTGCGCCTCCTGCGCGGCTGTTGGGGCGGGGGCAGCATGAGCGGCGTGAGCGGCGTGGGCCGCATTCGTGCCAGCAATGCGGCCAAAGGCCGTGCCGATCGACATGCCCACCCCGGCGGTGTAGCCCTTGCCCAGCACGTTGCCCGCCATCATCTCGCCCGCCACAAACAGGTTGGGGCTGGGCACGTCGCCAAAGCGCACGGCAGCGGTGTCGTCGGTCTTGAGGCCCAGGTAGGTGAAGGTGACGCCCGGGCGCACCGCATACGCGTAAAACGGCCCGGTGTCGATGCGCCGCGCCCAATGCGTTTTGGCGGGGCTGACCCCTTCGGTGTGGCAGTCGTCGAGCGCGGTGTGGTCAAAGCTGCCTTCTTGGCAGCCGGCGTTGTAGTGTTCAAGGGTCTGCATGAAGGTGTCGGCGGGCAAGCCCAGCTTGTGCGCCAGCTCAGGCAGGGTGTCGGCTTTCACGCCCGGAAACACCGGCGGCATGAAGCGGCCAATGGCCTTGGCGTCGATGATGGAGTAAGCGGTTTGGCCCGGCTGCTGCGCCACCAAGCGGCCCCAAATGGCGTAGCGCTTGGGCCAGAAGTCTTCGCCCTCGTCGTAAAAGCGCTCGCCAAGCTGGTTGACCACCACCCCCAGCGACACGCAGTCGATGCGGGTGCAGATGCCGCCGTCGTAGAGCGGCGCGCGCGCGTCAATGGCCACCATGTGGGCCTGGGTCGGGTCGCCAATGCGGTCGGCTCCGTGCTCGTCCAGCAGGTGCTTGAGCAGCACGCCTTGGTTGTATTGCGTGCCGCGAATCAAAAAATTGTCGGCAGGCCATTCGCCCCGCGCGTTTTGGCCCCAAGCCTCGCGCAGCCACTCGCGGTTGGACTCAAAGCCGCCTGCGGCCAGTACGCAGGTTTTGGCCGTCACGCGCTCTTGGCCCACCCAAGCGGCCACAAAGCGGCCCTCGCTCACCTCGATGCGGTCCACCGGCGCTTCGTAGCGGATGCGCACCCCGAGTTTTTCGGCGCTGCGGTAGTAGGCGTTGACCAGGGCTTTGCCGCCACCCATGAAAAACGCGTTGGTGCGGGCCACATGCAGCGCCCCCGAAAGCGGCGGCTGAAAGTGCACGCCGTGGCGGCGCATCCAGTCGCGGCAGGTGCTGGAGGCTCGGATCGTCAGCCGGGCCAGGTGTTCGTTGGTGATGCCACCGGTCACTTTGAGCAGGTCTTGCCAGAACTCTTCTTCGGGGTAGGCCTCCACCAACACGTCTTGCGGCGCGTCGTGCATGCAGCGCAAATTGCGGGTGTGGCCCGAATTGCCACCCCGCCAGGCCTTGGGGGCTGCTTCGAGCAGCAGCACGCTCGCGCCCGCTTCGGCGGCCATCAGGGCCGCGCACAGGGCGGCGTTGCCGCCGCCAATCACCAGCACATCGGTTTGCATGTTCATCCTTGCGCCGCCAAGGCGGCATTGATCACGCCGCCGCCCAGGCACACCTCGCCGTCGTAGAGCACCGCGCTTTGGCCGGGCGTGACGGCCCATTGGGCTTCGGGAAAGTGCAGGCCAAACCCGGGCGCAGTGTGGCCGTCTGGGCCTGCAAGCAGCTCGCAGGGCGCGTCGGCCTGGCGGTAGCGGGTTTTGGCGGCATAGGTGCCGGGCGCAGGGGGCACGCCGGCGCACCAGCTGGCGTCGTTGGCCTGCAGGCCTTCGGACAGCAGCCAGGGGTGGTCATGCCCCTGCACCACCCACAAGGTGTTTTTGGCGATGTCTTTGCGCGCCACAAACCAAGGGGTGTGCTCCCCCGCGCCTTTTTGAGCACCTTTGGCCTTGATGCCGCCAATGCCCAGCCCTTGGCGTTGGCCCAGCGTGTAAAAGCTCAAGCCCACATGCTGGCCAATGGTGCGACCCGTGGGGTCTTTGATCGGGCCGGGTTCCTTGCTGATGTAGCGGTTCAGAAACTCGCGAAAAGGCCGCTCGCCGATGAAGCAGATGCCGGTGGAATCTTTCTTTTTGGCGTTGGGCAGGCCGATGTCTTGGGCAATGCGGCGCACCTCGGTTTTGTGCAGCTCGCCCACCGGAAACAGCGTCTTGGACAGCTGCGCTTGGTTCAGGCGGTGCAAAAAGTAGCTTTGGTCTTTGGACGGGTCCAAACCCTTGAGCAGCTCGTGGCGTGCGGTGGTTTCGTTCAGGCGCACTCGGGCGTAATGCCCGGTGGCGATTTTCTCGGCCCCCAGGCGCATGGCGTGGTCGAGGAAGGACTTGAACTTGATCTCGGCGTTGCACAAGATGTCGGGGTTGGGCGTGCGCCCGGCTTGGTATTCGCGCACAAACTCCGAGAACACCCGGTCTTTGTAGTCGGCGGCAAAGTTGACGTGTTCGATCTCGATGCCCAGCACGTCGGCCACGGCGGCGGCATCCACAAAGTCGATGTTGGAGGAGCAGTAAGCGCTGTCGTCGTCGTCCTCCCAGTTTTTCATGAAAATGCCAATCACCTCATAGCCTTGTTGCTTGAGCAGGTGAGCGGTGACAGCGGAATCGACGCCGCCGGACAGACCGACGACCACACGGGTTTGGGAAGACATGCGGTGATTATCCCGTGAGCCGTCTGGGCGCGCTGAATGGGACGGGACACCCCGAAAATTTATAATTCCAATGGATTCACCATGCGCCACTCCTATTTTTTGCGGCAAGCGTTCAGCACTTTGCTCAACGACATTGCACGCGGCTTGTTCATCGTGACCCACAGTGGCTTGGCCACCGTGGGCTTGGTCGCGGCCGCCAGCGTGCTCACTTTGTGGCTCAAACCCGAGTGGCTGAGTGCGAGCCAATCCCATGTGCTGAACTGGCTGCGCGAGCGGCAGGTGCTGGTGTCTTGGTTGCCAGAAAATCGGCTCGACCGTGCGACCGCCATGGACCTCAAGGACTTGCCGCCCGCCCAAGCGGCGGTGGCGGACTGGCTGGCGCGCAAGTACCGCGTGGCCCCAGAGCCCGTGGCGGCGCTGGTGGCTGAGGCCCATTTTTTGTCCAAATCGTCCAAATTGCCGGCGCACTTGGTGTTGGCGGTGATGGCGATCGAGTCGAGCTTTCACCCCTACATCCAGAGCCAAGCGGGCGCGCAGGGTTTGATGCAGGTGATGACCGACATCCACACCAAGCGCTATGACGCTTTCGGGGGCAATATGGCCGCTTTTGACCCCTTGACCAATCTTCGGGTGGGGGTCGGCGTCCTGAAAGACGCGATCAAACTCAAAGGCGGCTCCGTCGAAGAAGGTTTGAAGTTCTACTTGGGAGGCGATGCGGTGGTGGACGGCAGCAGCTATGTGTCCAAAGTGCTGGCCGAGCAAGCCCGCCTGGACCAGGTGGCGGCTGGCGTGAAGGTGCCGATGCAGTGAGCGCAGTGTCTTGGCTGTGCTGGCTCAAAGTCGGCTGAAAAACACCGCACTCATCGCCAACCCGGCGGAGATCACACAGCGCCGCACCCACACCACCGGCAAACGCTGGGCCAGCCTGGCGCCCAGCCACCCCCCCAAAGTGGCCCAAGCCATCATCCACAGCGCTTGCGGCCAAGCGATGGCCCCGGCCACAGCGAATGCCGCGACCGACAGCAGCGACAACACCAGCGAGTTGAGGTTTTTCAGTGCATTGACCGTGCTCAGGCGCGACTCACCCGCTAGGGTGTAGAGCGCCATCAGCAAAATGCCCAAGCCGCCATTGAAATAGCCGCCGTAAATGGACACCAGCAGCAGGCCCGGTTGCCGCAAGCGCGGCTGGCCCTGGCCTTGGCCCAGCGCAGACAGGCGCGGCCCCAGGGCAAACAGCGCTGTGGCCAACAGCAGCAGCCACGGCACAATGCCTGCAAAAAGCCGGGCCGGGGTCAGCAGCAGCAAACATGCGCCCAGCAAGCCGCCCAAGGCCGCTGTCAGCATTTCGCGGCGCAGCAAGGCGGTGGGCAGAGCGCGCAGCTGGCTTTGAAAACCCAGCGTGCTGCCCAAGTACCCGGGGCTGACCGCCATGGCACTGGTGGCGTTGGCCGACAGCGGCGGCACGCCGACAAACACCAACGCCGGAAAGGTGAGGAAACTGCCACCGCCCGCAATGGCGTTGAGCACCCCCGCCCCCAACGCGGCCAGTCCGGTCAGGGCCCAGGGGGCATCCACAGCGGAGATCATGTGGAAAGCTTGGGCAAGGGGGGCAGGTCTTTCACGGCGGCGTCGGTGTAGACCATGTTCAGAGGGTAACGCTGGCCTGCCCGGTGGTCTTCGATGCAGCGCAACACCAGCGGGCTGCGGTGCCGCTCGGCGCTGGCGCGCACTTCGTCCAGCGTCATCCAGACGGTGCTCACGATGCCTTCATCCAAGCGCCGATCGGGCTGAAAGTCGCCCAAATCGCCACAAAACGCCATGCGCAGGTAGGTGATGTCCTCTTGCGTGGCCGGCCTTTGAAAGCGCGAGAGGTACACCCCCACCAGCGCCTTCGGTTCGAACAAGTAGGCGGTTTCTTCGAGGGTCTCACGGGCGCAGCCCTCGGCCGGGGATTCGCAAGGGTCCAGGTGCCCCGCCGGGTTGTTCAGGCGCAAGCCGTCGCGCGTTTGTTCTTCGACCAAAAGGTAGCGGCCATCACGCTCGATGATGGCGGCCACGGTGACGTTGGGTTTCCAGCGAATGTCCATCCCTTGGATTATGGACAAGGCTGGCGTCTGTTTTTGTCAGGAACCGGACACCTTGGCATGGGCTAATATCAGTCATTGTTAATATAATGCCGGCCACGCCGTCCTAGGGCATGCCCCAGCAGGACGAAGGGTCAATATCGGTTAACCTGAAACAAGTTCGCCCAGTTCTTGGGCTTTGAGAGGAGACCTGCATGCAGACTGGCGAAATCGCCCACACACCCCAACGCATTGGTGTGCCCAAAGAAATTTTCCCTGGCGAAAAACGCGTCGCCACGGTGCCCGATGTGGTGAGCAAGTTGGTCAAACTCGGCTTTGCCGTGGTGGTGGAGCAAGGTGCGGGCGAGTTGGCCGACCTGGCCGATCAAGCGTATGTGGATGCCGGTGCGAGCATCGCCCCGAGCGCCGCCGAACTCTGGCGCAGCAGCGACATCGTCTTCAAGGTGCGGGCCCCCACGGCCGAAGAAGTGGCGCAGATGCACGAAGGCCAGACGCTGATCGGCTTTTTGTGGCCGGCCCAAAATCCTGAACTGATGCAGCAGCTCGCGGCCCAAAAGGTCACTGCGCTTTCGATCGACGCCTTGCCCCGCACCCTCAGCCGCGCGCAAAAGATGGACGCTTTGACCTCCATGGCGGGCGTCAGCGGCTACCGCGCCGTGGTCGAATCGGCCAATGCCTTTGGCCGTTTCTTCAACGGCCAGATCACGGCTGCGGGCAAAGTGCCCCCCGCCAAAGTGTTCATTGCCGGTGCCGGGGTGGCCGGTTTGGCGGCGATTGGCGCTGCCGCCAGCCTGGGTGCCATCGTGCGCGCCAACGACACCCGCGCCGAAGTGGCCGACCAGGTCGTGTCGCTCGGCGGCGAGTTCGTCAAAGTGGACTTCGAAGAAGAAGGCTCGGGCGGCGGCGGTTACGCCAAGGTCATGAGCGAAGGCTTTCAGGCCGCGCAGCGCGAGATGTACGCCAAGCAAGCCAAAGAGTGCGACATCATCATCACCACCGCGCTGATCCCTGGCAAGCCCGCGCCCAAGCTGATCACCGCCGAGATGGTGCGCAGCATGAAGCCCGGCAGCGTGATCGTGGACATGGCCGCCGAACAAGGCGGCAACTGCGAGCTGACCGAGCCCGGCAAAGCCGTGGTCAAGCACGGCGTGACCATCGTGGGCTACACCGACCTGGCCTCTCGCATGGCGCGCCAGTCTTCAACGCTGTACGGCACCAACTTGTTCCGCTTGGCGGAAGAGCTGTGCAAGACCAAGGATGGCGTCATCAACGTCAACATGGCCGACGACGCGATTCGGGGCCTGACGGTCATCAAGAACGGTGAAATCACTTGGCCCGCCCCGCCTTTGGTGCTGGCGCCCAAGCCCGCCCCCAAGCCTGCTGCGGCCCCTGCCACCAAAAAAGGCCATGGCCACGGCGAGCCCTCAGGCCCCATGCCGGTGGGCCAGTTGCTCATCGTGTCGGCGGTGGCCGCTGTGCTGCTGGTGCTGGTGGGTGCCTATGCGCCAGCGGCATTCTTGTCGCACTTCACGGTGTTTGTGTTGGCCTGTTTTGTGGGCTACATGGTGGTCTGGAACGTCAAGCCCGCACTGCACACGCCGCTCATGAGCGTGACCAACGCGATCAGTTCCATCATCGCCATCGGTGCGTTGGTTCAGATCTCGCCCATGGCCGCAGCCGGACGCCCCAACACGATGATTGCCATCTTGGCCGCTTTGGCGCTGGTGCTCACGGCCATCAACATGTTTGGCGGCTTTGCCGTCACCCAGCGCATGCTGGCGATGTTCCGAAAATAACAACTTCGGGGACAGATCTTTAGCTCTGTCCCCGACCGATTAAGACTTCGGGGACAGATCTTCAGCTCTGACCCCGACCGATTAAGACTTTGGGGATGGATCTTTAGCTCTGTCCCCAACCGATTAGAGAGACACTCATGAATTCAAGTCTGGCCACGGTTGCCTACATCGGCGCAACCATTCTCTTCATCCTCAGCCTGGGCGGTTTGTCCAACCAGGAAACCGCCCGGCGCGGCAACCTCTACGGCATGGTCGGCATGAGCCTGGCCGTGTTGGCCACCATCTTTGGTCCGCAAGTCACGGCCGAAGGCATTCCGATGATCGTGGGCTCGGTGCTGGTGGGTGCGCTCGTGGGTTTGTACGCAGCGCGCAAAGTGCAGATGACGCAAATGCCAGAACTCGTGGCGCTCATGCACAGCATGGTCGGCATGGCCGCAGCGCTGGTGGGTTACGCCACCTTTGTGGACCCCGAAGCTTCCAAGAGTTTGGACAGCGCCGCGCACGCCATCCACGCGGGTGAAATCTACATCGGCATCTTCATTGGCGCGGTGACCTTCTCGGGGTCGGTGGCCGCGTTTGGCAAGTTGTCGGGCCGCATTGGTGGCAGCCCCTTGTTGCTGCCAGGTCGTCACTGGCTCAACCTGGTGGGTTTGATCGCCGTGGTTTATTTTGGCCGTGAATTCATGAACGCCCACACGGTGCAAGAGGGCATGGTGCCCTTGATCGTCATGACCGCCATCGCCTTGTTGTTCGGCATCCACATGGTCATGGCCATTGGCGGCGCCGACATGCCCGTGGTGGTGTCCATGCTCAACAGCTATTCCGGTTGGGCCGCAGCGGCCACGGGCTTCATGCTGAGCAACGATTTGTTGATCGTGATCGGCGCTTTGGTCGGCTCCAGTGGCGCGATCTTGTCCTACATCATGTGCAACGCCATGAACCGCAGCTTCATCAGCGTGATCGCTGGGGGCTTTGGCACAACAGCTGCAGCGCCCAAGCCAACGGGCGAAGCGGCCGAGCCGCAAGGCGAAGTCAGCCCCATCTTGGCTGCCGAAACCGCCGAGTTGCTGCGCGACGCCAAAAACGTGATCGTGGTGCCCGGTTATGGCATGGCGGTTGCGCAAGCCCAGCACACGGTGTTTGAAATCACCAAGACACTGCGCGAGAAAGGCGTGAACGTGCGCTTTGGCATCCACCCCGTGGCGGGTCGCATGCCGGGCCACATGAACGTCTTGCTGGCCGAGGCCAAAGTGCCCTATGACATCGTGTTTGAGATGGACGAGCTCAACGACGATTTTCCCGAGACCGACGTGGCCATCGTGATCGGTGCCAACGACATCGTGAACCCGGCCGCGCAAGACGATCCGACCAGCCCGATTGCCGGCATGCCTGTGCTCGAGGTCTGGAAAGCCCGCACCAGCATCGTCATGAAGCGCTCCATGGCCAGCGGCTACGCGGGCGTGGACAATCCGCTCTTCTACAAAGACAACAACCGCATGCTGTTTGGCGATGCCAAGAAGATGTTGGACGAAGTGCTGCTGGCTTTGAAGGCCTGAACGCCTGATCGCGCCCAACCAAGCACCACTCGAGGGGCCCATGGGGCCCCTTTTTTGTGGGCGTGCGCGGGGTTGTCGGTGCAAATGAGAACCCGGGAAATCCAGTACTTTTCAGCGTCAGTTTCCAGTCAGACGTGCGTTAGACTGGCTTGCATGAAAAACAATGCAATGACCTCCGATCGCATTTGGCTCAACAGCTATCCCGAGGGCGTGCCCTCCGACGTGGACGTGGGCCAGTACAGCTCTTTGGTGGGCTTGATGGAGGACAGTTTTTCTCGGTTTGCAGACCGCACGGCCTACAGCTTCATGGGCAAGTCGATTGCCTATCGGCAAGCCGACGAAGAAAGTCTGGCCTTGGCCGCCTATTTGCAATCGCTGGGTTTGGCCAAGGGCGACCGCGTGGCCGTGATGATGCCCAACGTGCCCCAGTACCCGGTGGCGGTGGCGGCCATCTTGCGGGCGGGTTATGTGGTGGTCAATGTCAACCCCTTGTACACCGCGCGCGAGTTGGAGCACCAACTCAAGGACGCAGGCGCTCGGGCCATTGTGATCATCGAAAACTTTGCCGCCACCCTCGAAAAATGCATTGCCCAGACACCGGTGCAGCATGTGGTGTTGGCCGCCATGGGTGACCGCTTGGGCTGGCTCAAGGGCGCGGTCGTCAACCATGTGGTGCGCAAAGTTAAAAAATTGGTCCCCGAGTTCGATCTGCCGCAGGCCGTGCGCTTCAATGCGGCTTTGCACAAGGGCAAGGGCATGGCGTTCACACGGCCCGAGATCGCGCCCGACGACATTGCGGTGTTGCAATACACCGGCGGCACCACGGGCGTGTCCAAAGGCGCGGTGTTGTTGCACCGCAACGTGATCGCCAACGTGCTGCAGTCCGAAGCTTGGAACGAGCCGGTCATGAAGCGCATTCCTGCTGGCGAGCAACCCACGGCGGTGTGCGCGTTGCCGCTGTACCACATCTTCGCCTTCACGGTGAACATGATGCTGTCCTTGCGTTCGGGCGGCAAAACCATTTTGATTCCCAACCCGCGCGACTTGCCTGCGGTGCTCAAGGAACTGTCCAAACACACGTTCCACAGCTTTCCGGCGGTCAACACCTTGTTCAACGGTTTGGCCAACCACCCGGATTTCAACACCGTGAACTGGTCCAACCTCAAAGTGTCATTGGGCGGCGGCATGGCCGTGACGCCCAGCGTGGCCAAGCTCTGGCTGGAGAAAACGGGCTGTCCGATTTGCGAAGGCTACGGACTGTCAGAGACCAGCCCATCGGCCAGTTGCAACCCCACCACCAGCACGGCGTTCACCGGCACCATCGGGGTGCCATTGCCCGGCACTTGGATGAAGCTGCTGGACGACGAGGGCCAAGACGTCACTGAGCCCGGTCAGCCAGGCGAAATTGCCATCAAAGGCCCACAAGTGATGGCCGGTTACTGGCAGCGCCCGGACGAAACCGCCAAAGTCATGACCGCCGACGGCTATTTCAAGTCTGGCGATGTGGGCATGGTGGACGAGCACGGCTTCTTCAAAATTGTGGACCGCAAGAAGGACATGATTTTGGTCAGCGGCTTCAATGTGTACCCCAATGAGGTTGAAGAGGTGGCCTCGGCTTGCCCCGGCGTGCTGGAATGTGCGGCGATTGGCGTGCCGGACGATAAAACCGGCGAGGCCGTCAAATTGGTGGTGGTCAAGAAAGACCCGGCCCTGACGGCTGAGCAGGTGTTGGCTTACTGCCGTGACAAACTGACGGGCTACAAATTGCCCAAATTGATCGAGTTCCGCGACGATTTGCCCAAAACGCCTGTGGGCAAAATTCTTCGGCGCGAATTGCGCAAGCCCAGCTGAGGCGCGCAGCGCTCTCGTTCAAGGCGGCTCCGTTTGGGAGCCGTCGGTCCTTAAAACACAGGAGTTTGCATGGCCATTTTGGGCATCATGAGCGCCATGCACGAAGAGCTGGCGGCCGTGCTGGACGCCATGCCTGGCAAGCAGCGCGTGGGTGTGGCTGGACGGGATTTCTGGGTGGGGCATTGGCAGGGCCAAGAGGTGGTGGCGGTGCTGTCGCGCATCGGCAAGGTGGCCGCAGCCACCACGGCCACGGCGTTGATCGAGCGCTTTGGGGTGGACCGCCTCGTGTTCACCGGGGTGGCAGGCGGTGTGGGGCCCGGGGTGCGTGTGGGCGATGTGGTGCTGGCCGACAGTTTCGTGCAGCACGACATGGACGCCTCACCGCTGTTTGCGCGCCATGAGGTGCCCCTGTATGGCCGCAGCCGTTTTGACACCCATGCCGAGCTCAGCCGTGGGCTGGCCGCAGCGGCGCAGCAGGTGCTGTCGCAGCTTGGCACGCATGTGGGGCCGCAGGCGGTCGCAGAATTTGGCTTGCATGCGCCGCGCTTGCACATGGGGCTGATCGCCAGTGGCGACCGTTTTGTGTCGAGCGCGGCCGAATGCCAGACCTTGCAGCAAGCCTTGCCCGAAGCGCTGGCGGTCGAAATGGAAGGTGCTGCGGTGGCGCAGGTGTGCGCCGACTATGGCGTGCCGTTTGCTGCCTTGCGCACGATTTCGGACCGGGCAGATGACGACGCGCATGCGGACTTCAGCCGCTTTGTTCGAGAAGTCGCCAGCCGTTACAGTTTGGCGATTTTGTCGGCGTGGCGCTTGGTCTGAATCACTTGAGCCAGCCGCGCCGGCGGAAATACCACATGGGCACCACAGCGCTGGCAGCCATCAGCACGATGGCCATGGGGTAGCCCCAGGTCTGGCTGAGTTCGGGCATGTACTGAAAGTTCATGCCATAGATGCTGGCGATCAGCGTGGGCGGCAGCAAGGCGACGCTGGCCACCGAGAAAATCTTGATGATTTTGTTCTGGTTGATATTGATGAAACCCACCGTGGCGTCCATCAAGAAGTTGATCTTGTCGAACAAAAAGGCCGTGTGGGAGTCGAGCGAGTCGATGTCGCGCAAGATCTGTCGGGCTTCCTCAAACTGCTCGGCGTTGAGCATCTTGGAGCGCATCATGAAGCTCACGGCGCGGCGGGTGTCCATCACATTGCGGCGGATGCGGCCATTCAAATCCTCTTGGCGTGCAATCGCACCCAGTACCTCTCCGGCCATCGCGTCGGTCACATCGCCCGACAGCACTTTTTTTCCGGCCGTTTCGAGTTTGTCGTAGATGCCCTCGAGCGTGTCGGCCGAATACTCGGCGTCGGCGTCAAACAGTTTGAGCAGCACTTCTTTGGCGTCTTCGATCAGGCCCGGTGCGCGGCGTGCGCGCATGCGCAGCAAGCGGAACACAGGCACGTCTTCGTCGTGGATCGAAAACAGCACACCTTGGCTTTTGAGGTCGGCGTTGTGCTGGTTCAAGATGAAGGCGCAGCGCACGGTGCGCGGCGCATCTTCGTCGGCGATCAAAAAGTCCGATCGGATGTGCAGCTCACCGTTGTCTTCTTCGTAGAAGCGGGCCGATTCCTCGATGTCCTCGTCCATCGCGTCTTCGGGGATGGACAAGCCAAAGTACTGCTTGATCCAGCGCTTTTCTTCGACGGTGGGGGATTCGAGGTCAACCCAGATGGGCTGAAAGCGCGAGAGCTCTTCCAGGGATTCGATTTCTTCTTGGAAGAGACGGCCGTTGACGAGGGTGAAGATGTTGAGCATGGGTGATCCCAAAAGGCCAGATGCCAAAGGTTCAAAAAAAGGCGGCGACGGTTTGCGGCGGCTTTCGAACGATGGGCTCAGTGCTCAATGCATTCGAAAGCTAGCGACTCGGATAGCTTTCCACGACAGTGCGGCTCCAGAAAAAAGATGTGCGCGATTATCGCATTCGATGGGCACTTTTTTACCGCTGGGCCATGACCGGCTCGTGACGCAGGCCAGAGCGGGGCAGGTCCGCTTCTGGGGTGTTAGATTCGTCGCTTGATTTTTGGACGACCCCATGACCCCTTCTTTGACGCCCCGCCGTGAACGCTGGCTTTTGCTGACGCTGGCGGGTATCCAGTTCACCCACATTCTGGATTTCATGATCATGATGCCCTTGGGGCCGCAGTTCACGGCCTTGTTTGGCATCAGCAACGCCGAATTTGGCCTGCTGGTGTCGGCCTACACCTTGTCGGCGGGGGCCTCTGGTCTGCTCGCCAGCCTCTACATTGACCGTTTCGGCCGCAAGCGCTTGCTGCTGGTGATGTACGGCTTGTTTGGCTTGGCCACGCTGTCCTGCGGTTTGGCCCCGGGCTACGCTTGGTTGATGGTGGCGCGGGTGGCCGCCGGGCTGTTTGGCGGCGTTTTGTCGGCGCTGTCGCAGACCATCGTGGCCGATGTGGTGCCCTTTGAGCGCCGAGGTCGGGCCATGGGGGTGGTCATGACCTCGTTTTCAGTGTCCACTGTGGCGGGTGTGCCTGCGGGCCTGTTTGTGGCGGCGCACTGGGGTTGGCACATGCCATTTTTTGGCATCGCTGGCCTGATTGCCGTGTTGGCTTTGGGGGCTTGGCGCACCTTGCCTCGGCTGGACGGCCATTTGCAGCACAGCCGCGGTCAGGCGGTGCTGGCGGGATTGCGGCAGGTGCTGGTGGAGCCCAACCACCTGAGGGCCTTTGCCTTGTCTGGGCTGATGATGTTTGCCGGCTTTTTGGTCATTCCGTACATCACGATTTACCTGCAGGCCAATGGCGGCATGCTGCCGGCCCAAGTGCCCTGGGTGTACTTGTTCGGGGGCCTGGCCACGCTGGTGTCTGCCCGGGTGGTGGGGCGTTTGACCGACCGGGTTGGCAAAGCCGAGATGTTCCGCCGCATGGCCCTGATCTTGCCGCTGCCCCTGTTGGCCACCACCTTGTCGGAGGGGCTGCCGGTGTGGGGGCTGATGGTGATTTCCACGGCTTTGTTCACGGTCATGAGCGGCCGCATGATCCCCGGCATGGCGCTGGTGGGCTCGGCCGCTGACCCGCGATTGCGTGGAACATTCATGACGCTGAATGCGTCTTTGCAATCGGCGGGCATGGGCTTGGCCGCACTGGTGGGGGGTCTGATCATCGGGCGCGATGGTCAGGGCCATTTGCAGCATTACTGGGTGGCGGGATTGCTGGGAGCGGGGGTGAGTGTGCTGACCGCTTGGTTGGCCGGGCGTGTGCGCATGCACCATGGTGCTGCGGATGCCCTGCATCGGGGTGGGCCCCAAGCGACTCCATCAAGATAGCAGGCCCAAACGGGTTTGCCAAGCAAAAACCGGCATTCATGGGGTTTACCTGAGGGGCGCTTGCATTTGCTGCAGACGGCGCGCATAGTGGATTCAAACGGCTTCGCAAACGCCGTTTGACCCCCAGTCCGGGGGCCTTCATCCCAAGCAACAGGAGGTTTGTCTATGAACTTGACGATCAGCGGTCACCATCTTGAAGTTACCCCCGCCTTGCGCACCTATGTGACCGGAAAGCTCGATCGCATCACCCGACATTTTGACCAAGTGGTCGATGTCAAAGTGCTGTTGACAGTTGAAAAACAAAAGGAAAAGGAAAAACGCCAGCGTGCTGAATGCAATATCCACGTCAAAGGCAATGATCTGTTTGC